>JAITCK010000187.1 GCA_031283115.1 Cellulomonadaceae bacterium
GAGGATGCAGGGGTGGGGCAATAGGGTGGGGGCGTGGGTCATTTATTGGGTGCGGATGGGATTTCGCTGGCATTTGCCGACCGAGTGCTGCTTGACGGGGTGTCGCTGGGGCTAGACGACGGCGACCGGGTGGGCGTGGTCGGGCCTAACGGGGCAGGCAAGTCGACTTTGCTGCGGATGCTGGCTGGTCAACGCGGCCCCGACGGCGGACGGGTCACCCGGGTGGGCGGGACAACCGTCGGCATGCTCGACCAGCGAGACTTGGACGCTGCCCCCGGCGCCACCATCCTCGATATTGTTCACGGCGACGCAGAAGCCCACGAGTGGGCGTCCGACGCCCGCATCCGATCCGTCCATGCGGGCCTGCTCGCCGACCTGTCCCTCGACCAGCCCGTTGACAACCTGTCAGGCGGGGAGCGACGACGGGTGGCGCTCGCGGCCCTGCTGGCCACCGACCCGGACATGCTGCTGCTGGACGAACCCACCAACCACCTAGACGTGGAGGGCGTGGACTGGCTGGCCCGTCACCTGGGCGCCCGCTACGGCAAACCCGGAGCCAGCGGGGCGCTGGTGGTGGTCACTCACGACCGCTGGTTCCTTGACGCCGTCTGTTCCCGCATGTGGGAGGTGGTGGGCGACGGCGCTGTTGAGGGTTACGAGGGCGGGTATGCGGCCTACGTGCTGGCCCGCGCTGAACGGGCCCGACAGGCCCAGACTGCCGCCGAAAAACGAGACAACCTGCTCCGTAAAGAGTTGGCCTGGCTGCGCCGGGGTGCGCCCGCCCGCACGTCGAAGCCTCGCTTCCGCATCGACGCGGCCAACGCCCTCATCGCCGACGAGCCTGCCCCCCGTGACACCCTGGAACTCACCCGCATGGCGACGCGCCGCCTCGGCAAAGACGTTCTCGACCTGGAAGACGTCACCGTCACCATCCCTGACCGAACACTGTTGGACAACGTGACCTGGCGGCTGGGGCCAGGGGACCGGTTTGGGGTTGTCGGGGTCAACGGGGCCGGGAAGTCCACGCTGCTGTCCCTGCTGGCGGGGCGGCGGCAGCCTGACGCGGGCCGGGTCAAACGCGGCAAAACGGTGGCTGTGGCGGAACTGTCTCAAGACGTAGGCGAGTTGGATGACGTGGGGCACCTGACGCCCGTGCAGGTGGTGGAGCGGGAACGCGGAACCGTAGTGGTGGGGGCGGGGTCGAGCGCCCACTTCAACGCCCGCACCTCCATCGGGCAGCGAGCCGGGACGGAGATGACGGCAGGCCAGTTGACGGAACGGCTGGGTTTCACCCGTGCCCGCGCGCACACCCCGGTCAAAGATTTGTCGGGTGGGGAGCGCCGCCGCCTGCAACTGCTCCGCCTGCTGGTCAGCGAACCCAACGTGCTGCTGCTGGATGAACCCACCAACGACCTCGACACGGACACGCTGGCTGCTGTCGAAGACCTGCTCGACGGGTGGAGTGGCACGCTGGTGGTTGTCTCGCACGACCGCTACCTGCTGGAACGTATCTGCGACCGTCAGTGGGCCATGTACGGCGACGGGAAACTCGTCGACTTGCCTGGCGGCGTTGACGAATACCTGGCTGTCCGGCGGGCGGCAATGGGGGCGTCCGATGGCGATGCGGGCGGCGGGTTGGCCTCGCAAGCGTCGTCGTCATCATCGGCAGCCGCGGTGACTTCGATGGCTGGGTCGACTGCGTCGCAGGCGGAGATTCGGCAGGCCCGCAAGGACGTGCAGCGCATTGAGCGGCGCCTGGCCAAAATCACGGAGGAGGAATCTGCCCTGCACACGCAGATTGCCGACAACCCCACCGATTACACGGCTGTCGCCGCCTGGGACGCTCAACTGCGCGCCCTGACCGACGAGCGCGACACCCTCGAACTGGAGTGGCTAGAAGCCGCCGAACTCGCTGGTTAGAGGCCAGACACCCGCCGCCCAGCCGGAGTGGAACCCGGTAGGTTCGACGGTCATGCTTCGCGGTGCTCAACCACCTGTGAGGGGGCCAGCCCGTTTGATGTAGCCGCCGTCGGCTAGGCCGGCCCGCTTCTCGAAAGTGTTGTGTTCGCCTTGAATGGCGTAGGCGATGCCGTAGGCGATAGGCATGATGATGAAACCGAGCAGGGCCCACTGGTTGCGGTGAATGGACTCATGCCGCAGCAGAGCCTGGCCGCGCGGCGAATCAATGTATTCGCGGGTGAAAGGCGTGACAAACGTGTTCCCATAAGTGGTGCCGCCCTTGACAGCCCAACGGCGGGCCTGGCCTGTACACACCCACATGGCGTGGGTGGAATCCCATTGACGATCAGCCTTGCCGATGCGTGCTAAACCCAGTCCGATCAGCGACGGCAGCAGGTTGACCACAAACCGCAGCCTGTTTTTGGGCGAAGTTTCGCGCACGCGGGCTCGGAACAGTGCCAGCGCTGTATCGCGCAAGCTGCCGTCGGACGGGCAGTCTGCCGTAGCGGCTGCCGTCCCGCCGCCCGTCATCTTGTCAGTTGGGCCGCCTGTCATGCCGTCCGTTGTCACATCCGCCATGTCAGGCGCTCCGTAGGGCGTCTTTCAAGCGGATACGGGCGCCCGTGCGTAGCACAGCCCCCGCATAAATGCGGCCAGCCAGCCAGGCCAGCACCGGCAGAAAGGCCACAGCGATAACCAAGGCGACCGGCTGCTCCCACGGCGCAACCACGTTGAAAGCTGCCCGCACCGGCATAAGGAAGGGGGCGAAGAAGGGAACAAACGACATGACCTTTCCCAACTGGGCTTGCGGTTCGTGAAGAAGCACGGTGACCGTGTACATGTAGGGGAGCATGGCCAGCATGAGGGCAGGCATCGTCACCGAACCGACCTCCTCTTGCCGGGACACTAGGGAGGCGAGAGCGGCCAGCATGAGGGCGAAAATAGTGAAGCCCACCAGGAACCAGGCCACCGACCAGACCAGCATCGACCCCAAATGAATGGCACTCGCATCGAGAACCCCCGTGCAGTGAGCGGCCAGGGCGGCAGCCCCCACCGTGGCCACCATCTGAATGAGCACCACCACCCCGATACCCAGCACCTTGCCTGCCATGAGGTAGGTGGGTCGCACGGTGGCCAGCAGAATCTCCACTACGCGAGACGATTTTTCTTCCACCACACCCTGAGCCACAAACTGTGAGCCCATCATCAAGGCTATATACATGACGATCACCGTTGCCAAGCCCACAACAATCTGCGACGTGTCAATGGTCGGCTCCGGTTCTAAGGCGGTGACCTGCACGTTTGCCTCGTGAATGGCTGCTGCCACTGTGCCGGGGTCTCCGCCCAGGCCGGTCACTTGCGCGTCTAAGGCATCCTGTTGAGCCAGGGCAGTGAAGGTGGCTTGCAGGGATGGGTCAAGGGTCTGCTTGACCACCACCTCAAAAGAGGGTGCACCCGATGGAGCGTCGCCCGCAGTCTGCGGGATAACTAAGGCATCCAGGTCGCCCGACGTCAACAAGGCTTGACCGGCATCTTGGGAGGCGGGGGTTGAGGCGGTCATCGACACTGACGCGGCTTTAGCCGTCGCCTCGATGGCGTTTACCGTGGCGGCAGGAACGTCAGGGGTGAAACCGACAGCAAACGATTGAGTCAAACCGCCGGCAAAATGGGCGATGAGCACGCCAGCCACCACCACGGCCACCATGATGAGTGTGGTCACCCGCCAGGACTTTGCCCGCGTGCGCGTGCTGATCTCCCGCCTGGCAATCAAACCGATAGATGACCAGGCCGACTGTGCGGGAAGAGCCGGGCCAGCCGCCGCTGCGGCCTGGACTGTGGGTGTGGTCAGGCTCATCGTGCATCTCCGTTCCCCTGGTGGGCAGCGCTTTCTTCAGTGGTGCTGACCTCATGCCGGTAAATCTCTGTGAGTGACGGGCGTAAGGGAGCGAACTCGGTGACCGGGCCAGCAGCCAAAGCGGCTCGCAAAATCGTTTGCCCGATGGCAGCCTCGCCGCTGGTGCTGCTACCGCTGTTGCCGTCGGTGTTGCTGTATTCGACGACGGTGCGAGCCCCCTGCTGGGAGATGAGGCGGACGCCGGGCAGGGATGACAGCCAACCGTCGCCCGTTGGGCCGTCGATCATCCATTGGGGGGTGTCGGTGTGGCGCAGGTCGGCGATGGTGCCTTGGGCGACCATTTTCCCGTCGCGGATGATGCCCACCCGGTCACAGAGACGTTCCACCAGGTCAAGTTGGTGGCTACTGAAAATGACCGGAACCCCGGCAGCAGCCCGCTCTTGCAAAACGCCTGACATGACATCGACAGCCACCGGGTCAAGACCGCTGAAAGGTTCGTCAAGAACCAGCAGGTCAGGGCTGTGAACGAGGGCTGCCGCCAGTTGCACGCGCTGCTGGTTACCCAAAGACAACTGCTGGACTTCATCAGCGTATCGGGCGTCAATACCGAGAGTTTCCGCCCAACGTTTGGACGCCGTGACCGCTGCCGAAGCGTCCAAACCGTGCAGGCGGGCCAGGTATTCCAGCTGTTCACCCACCCGCATCTTGGGGTAGAGGCCGCGCTCTTCCGGCATGTAGCCGATGCGGCGGCGACCAGCAAAGTCGATAGGTGCCCCATCCCAGGTGACAGTGCCCGCATCGGCGGTGAGCACACCCAAAATGATGCGCATTGTTGTTGTTTTTCCTGCCCCGTTCGAGCCGACAAAACCGAACAGTTCGCCCGCCTCCAAACGAAACGACACCCCGTCCAGGGCACGCAAGTCTCCGTAAGCCTTAGTCAGCCCTGCCACATCTAAAACAGCCATGCCCAAAGGATGACACAAGCCACCGACATCAGGCGGGAAGCAAGTGGTTTGAGGTCAAGCCCCAGAGGTGGTCAAAGCAGGGTAGGGGCGCATGGCTTTGAGGCCGTTCCAGGCCAGGTTGACCAGGTGGGCGGCCACCTCCTCCTTGGAGGGGGTGCGCACGTCAAGCCAGTATTGGCCGGTCAAAGCGATCATGCCCACCAGCATTTGCGAATAGAGGGGAGCGGAGGCCTGATCCAAGCCGTTAGCGGCGAAGGTTTCCACCAGAATGTGCTCCACCTGGGAGGCCACATCGCCGATAAGTGACGAAAACGTGCCTGTGGCCTGCGCTACAGGGGAGTCACGTACCAGAATCCTGAACCCGTCCTCATGAGTTTCGATGTAGTCGAGCAGGGCCAGGGCCGTGCGCTCCACCGTCACTTTGGGGTGGCCGCCCAAGGCCAAAGAGTCCAGCAGGGCGTGCGTCAAAGCCTGAGTTTCCCGGTCCACCACCACCGCATATATGCCTTCCTTCCCGCCAAAATGCTCATACACCACAGGTTTGGACACGCCCGCCCGGGAGGCGATTTCTTCGACGGACGTCTGCTCAAAACCCTTTTCCGCGAACAAGCCACGGCTGACAGCCACCAGTTGTTCCCGCCGCTGTGAAGCCGTCATGCGGGACCGGGCAGGCCGGTGTTCAGAGTCTTTTGCCGCGCCATCAAGGGGGCCAATCGTGCCGGAAGTATCGACCATGAACCCCATCTTTGCTCACAAGGGCAAAAATCCGTGGCAGAATGTCTCCCGCGATCACACATGTGATGCAGCGTTCCGCCTTGGTGTAATTGGCAGCACACGGGTTTTTGGTGCCCATAGTCCAGGTTCGAGTCCTGGGGGCGGAGCAATGAATGTCTGAGGGTTGTGCAAGGATGGGGGCTATCCGTTAGCCGCATCGTCTGCAAGGGTTTTACTCATGTCGAACAACCCATCGCCTACCGCCGTTATTGTGCTTGCTGCAGGTCAGGGCACGCGCATGAAATCGTCCATCCCCAAGGTGCTGCACGCTATCGGTGGGCGCACCCTGCTCGGCCACGCCATGGTGGCCGCCCGGGAACTTGACCCCGCCCACCTGGCTGTAGTGGTGCGGCATGGCCGCGACCTGGTCGCTGCCGAGGTGGAGCGGGTTGACGCGGCAGCCGTTGTTGTCGACCAAGACGATATCCCCGGAACAGGCCGCGCCACCCAGTGCGCTGTCGACGCCCTCGATGCCGCCGCTGGCCCGCTGACCGGCCCCGTCGTCGTCACCGCCTCCGACGTGCCCCTGCTAGACGGTGCCACCCTGGCGGAACTTGTCGCCAACCATGTGGACGACGGCAACGCCGTCACCGTCCTCACCACCGTTGTCGCCGACGCCACCGGCTATGGCCGTATCGTCCGCGACGCGGCCACCGGCGACGTCACCACCATCGTCGAACATAAAGACGCCAGCGAGGCTCAACGGGCCATCACGGAAATCAACACGTCCATCTACGTTTTCGACGCTGACGTACTGCGGCGCGGCCTGGGTGGCGTAGACCAAAACAATGCCCAAGGGGAGATGTACCTGACCGACGTTATCGCCCTGGCCAACCGGGAAGGGCGCCAAGTGCGGGCCGTCATCGCCGACGACCCCATGACCGTCGAAGGCACCAACGACCGCCTGGCCCTGTCCGTGCTGGGCGCCGAACTCAACCGCCGTATCGTCGAACAGTGGATGCTGGACGGAGTCACTATCGTGGATCCCGCCTCCACCTGGATTGACGTGGACGTTGACCTGGCACAAGACGTCACCATTCTGCCTGGAGTGCAACTGCACGGTGCAACAACGGTCGCCACCGGGGCCACCATCGGTCCCGACTGCACCCTCACCGATATGGAAATCGGGGCAGATGCCCAAGTCATCCGCACGCACGGGTCGCTGGCCGTCATTGGGGCGGGAGCGAACGTGGGCCCCTTCAGTTATCTGCGGCCCGGCACCGTGCTGGGTGCCAAAGGAAAAATCGGCGCCTACTGCGAAGCAAAAAACGCGAAAATCGGCGACGGCTCCAAAGTGCCTCACCTCAGTTACGTGGGCGACATCGAAATAGGCACCGGCTCCAACCTGGGCGCTGGAACCATCATCGCCAACTACGACGGCGTCAACAAACACCGCACCGTCATCGGGGATGAAGTGCGCGTCGGATCAGACAACGTGCTGGTCGCTCCCGTCACCATCGGCGACGGCGCCTACACGGCAGCAGGCTCCACCATCACCGACAACGTACCCGCCGGAGCATTAGGTGTAGCCCGGTCGCGGCAACACACGTCCCCCGGATGGACGGCCACACGCCGCGCCGGAACGTCATCGGCAGCAGCCGCCGCTGCTGCTGAGGCAGAATGACACCCAACACTTTTCTTGTTATTCCCGAGGCGACCCAAGCGAAGGACACGCGAACCGATGGTTGAGCACATTCACGCAATCCACTCCTCGGGAGGCAAAGACCTCGTGTTGGCTGCCGGTCGCGGCCACATGGAGTTAGCAGAAGCCGTTGCAGCAGAACTCGGCATTGAGTTGCTGCCCGTGTCCTCCTACGACTTCGCCAACACGGAAACCTACGTGCGATTCGGCGAATCCATCCGTGGCGCTGACCTGTTCGTGTTGCAGTCGCATACAGCCCCGGTCAACCAGTGGCTCATGGAACAACTGCTGCTACTCGACGCCGCCAAACGGGCGTCAGCCAAACGCATCACCGCTGTCACCCCCTTCCTGGCCTACGCCCGCCAAGACAAAAAAAGTCGCGGCCGTGAACCCATCTCCGCCCGCCTAGTGTGCGACCTCCTCAAAACTGCTGGCGCCAACCGGCTCATGTCCGTCGACCTGCACACCGCACAAATCCAAGGCTTCTTCGACGGGCCACTCGACCACCTGCTGGCCATGCCCATCCTGGTTGACTACGTGAAAACCCGCGTTGACCTGGACAATGTTGCCGTTGTATCGCCTGATGCTGGCCGTATTCGCGTGGCCGAACAGTGGGCCAACCAGTTAGGCCGCGCCCCCCTAGCCTTCGTCCACAAAACCCGCGACGTCACCCAACCCAACGTGTCCCACGCCAACCGGATTGTCGGCGAGGTGGCTGGCCGCGAATGTGTGCTCGTTGATGACCTCATCGACACTGGCGGCACCATCGCTGAAGCCGTCAAAGTCATCCTCGACTCCGGCGCTAAATCCGTTATCGTGGTCGCCACTCACGGCGTACTGTCCCCGCCCGCCACCGACCGCCTGTCCAAGTGCGGCGCCAGCGAAGTGGTCGTCACCAACACGCTACCCATCAGCGCCGAACAAAAATGGGACGGCCTCACCGTGCTCAACATCGCCCCCCTACTGGCCCGCGCCATCAAAGCCATTTTCGAAGACGGGTCCGTCACCTCCATCTTTGAAGGCATTTACTAGATTCGGTACTTCTCGGGTAGACTGTTCGGGTTGCCTTGGCGAGGGAGAGGCTCACAGGTTGTGAGTCTGGCTCCGTGATCGACTGGGTTTGCGGGGTTTACCTGCGCCAAAGCAGCGCTGACTTTCCACCACATGCAACCCGCAAATCTATCCAAGGAGCACCATCATGGCTGAGATCAAACTTGCCGCTGAAACCCGCACTGAATTCGGTAAGGGTGCCGCCCGCCGTCTGCGCCGCGAAGCAAAAGTTCCCGCCGTTGTTTACGGCCACGGCGAAGACGTACTCCACGTAGCCATCAACGCCCACGACACCATGCTGGCCCTGCGTGCCAGCAACGCCCTGTTCTCCCTGGAGATCGACGGCAAACCCCAACTGGCTGTCGCCAAGGACGTTCAGCGCGACCCGGTCCGCCAGATTATCGAACACGTTGACTTCCTTGCCGTGAAAAAGGGCGAGAAAATCACCGTTGACGTGCCCGTCGTTGTTGTGGGCGAATCCTACTCCGGCACCATCCACGTGCTGGAGCACCCGCAACTGTCCGTCGAAGCTGAAGCCACCCACCTGCCCCAGTCCGTCGAAGTCAACATTGACGGCCTCGAAGCGGGCACCGTGGTCACCGCCGCTGACGTCAAACTGCCTAAGGGTGCCACCCTGGCCACCGACGCCGACGTCACCATCGTGCTCATCACCGAGCCCAAGGGTGAAACCGAAGCCACCACCGACGACGACTCTGACGCTGCCGCCGAAGAGGCTCCTGCCGCCGAGTGAAGCCGTAACTAGCGAGGAGGCGCCCATGCTTGCGGTCACAACTGGCCCGCAGCATGGGCGCCTTCGCGCATTCATTGAACGGATACTGGTATCGGAAAAGGAGCGGCAGGCGATGGCTGAGGCATACCTCATCGTGGGGTTAGGCAACCCCGGCGCAAAATATGCGGCCACCAGGCATAACGTCGGGCAGATTGTGCTTGACCTGCTGGCTGCCCGCACCGGCGTGACCTTCTCCCGGCACCAGCGCGCCCAAGCCGTTGTCGCTGAAACCCGGCTGGGTACTAGCCCGGGCGGGGCGCCTGGGCCGCGCGTCATCCTCGCCAAACCCACCACCTACATGAACACGTCCGGTGGGCCGGTATCCGCGCTGGCCAAGTATTACGGCATCGACCCGGAAAGGGTGATTGCCGTGCACGATGAAGTGGATATTCCTTTCGACTCCATCAAACTCAAGCAGGGCGGGGGAGAGGGCGGCCACAACGGCCTGCGCGACATCTCTAAAGCCTTGGGAACCAAGGACTATTTGCGGGTTCGCGTGGGTGTGGGCCGCCCACCCGGCCGCATGGACACCGCCGACTACGTGCTCAAAGAGTTTGCTGCCAGTGAGCGCGCCCACCTGCCCATGCTTGTCGACGATGCCGCTGACGCGGTAGAAACCCTCATCGCCGATGGCCTCCTAGCCGCCCAAACCAAATACCACGCCCGCGGCCGATAGCCATGTAGTGTCCAGGCATGAGCGATTTTGAGAACATGCCTGATGCTGACGCACCTGTTGGTGCCGCCTCTGAAACCCCCACTCCCGAAACTCCCGCCGTTGACCAGCCTGTAGCCGCGCCGGAAGGACTACCGGAACCGCCTGCTGGACTGCCGGTTTACGACGGGGCGCTGCCTGTTGCCCCTGACGCGGCGGCTGCGCCCGCAGCAGACCCCTACGCTCCCGCGCCAGTAGACCCTTACGCTGTGCCGCCGGTGACAGGCGACCCCTATGGGGCTGCACCCGTTCCACCCGTTATGCCTCCCCCGGCCGTAGCGGCAGACCCTTATGCACAGCAGCCTTACGCGGCCACGCCTGACCAGCAACTTCCCTACCAGCAGCCTGGATACGGTCAGCAGGCCGCCCCCTACGGTCAGGCAATGCCCTACAGTCAACCCGGATACGGCCAACCTGGATATGGTCAACCTGGTTACGGGCAGCCTTCCTACAACCCGGCCGGTTTCGTGGAAGACCCAGGCACTGACGGCTTTTCGATTGCTGCACTTGTCTGCTCGATTGGCGGGGCGGTCATGATTCTCCCCGTGATCGGGTCGATTCTTGGCGTCATCTTCGGCATCATGGGCCTCAACCGCATCAAAGTGTCCGGCCAGAAGGGGCACGGCATGGCTTTGGCTGGCCTCATCATCGGTGCTGTCGGCCTGCTGTTGGGGATTATCGTCATTGTTGTCATCGTGGCGTTTGCTTCGGCAAACACCACAACTACCACCACCGGTTGGTAGCAGCCGTTGACCTAGCGGGTAGAGTGACTGCCCGTGAATCTTGCTGGCATTGCCCCTGTTCTTTTCGCTGATTCTGGTGCCCGTGCGGCGCTCGACTGCGTGGAGGGCAGGGGCTTTGTCGATGTGGTTGGCCCTGCCGGGGTGCGTGCCCCCCTGCTGGCTCAGGCCGCGCAAACCCGGCCACTGGTGGTGGTCACGGCGACTACCCGGCAGGCTGACGACTTGGCTGCTGCTGTCCGCGCCTACCTGCCCGATGATGCGGCTGACATGGTGGCGGTGCTGCCTGCCTGGGAGACCCTGCCGCACGAGCGCCTGTCCCCGCGGGCGGACACGGTGGCCCGACGGTTGGCGGTGTTCCGACGGCTGGCTCACTCGATAGCAGATGACAGCCATGCAGGGCCGGTGCGCGTGCTGGTGATGCCGACGCGGGCCCTGTTGCAGCCGGTGGTGGCCGGGTTGGGCGACTTAGAGCCGGTCGCGTTGACGACGGGCGATACGGCCGACCTGACCGATGTTGCCGAACGGCTGGTGGCGGCTGCCTATTCGCGGGTGGACATGGTGGAGCGGCGTGGCGAGTTCGCGGTGCGCGGCGGGATTCTTGACGTGTTTCCGCCCACGGAGGCTCACCCGTTGCGGGTCGAGTTTTGGGGTGATGAGGTCACGGAGATTCGCTGGTTTTCCATCGCCGACCAGCGGTCTTTGGAGGTTGCCGACGGGGGCGTGTGGGCGCCGCCTTGCCGGGAGATCCTGCTCACTGATGCCGTGCGGGCCAGGGCGCGAGCGTTGACTAGCGAACTGCCCGGTGCCGTCGACATGTTGGACAAACTGGCTGCCGGGATAGCCGTGGAGGGCATGGAATCCCTGGCCCCCGTGTTGGTTGATCAGATGGTGCCGGTCTTATCCCTGGTGGATGCCGAATCCTTGCTGGTGATAGACGAGCCGGAGAAGGTGCGCCGCCGCGCCCACGATCTGGTGGCCACCACGGAAGAGTTTTTGGCTGCCGCCTGGGCGGGGGCTGCTGCGGGAGGCTCGCTGGCCGATGGGGCCGCCCCCATCAACTTGTCTGCCGCCAGTTTCGAGACCTTCGCAGACGTGCGCACCCTAGCGGCCAAGCGTGCGCTGGGCTGGTGGACCCTGTCTGCTTTTGGTTTGGACGACAGCGACCTTGGCGACTTTGCCGATGAAGCCAACTTTTCCGATGGCGATGACGACGACGGCGTGACCCGGTTCAGCATCGGGGCTCGGGATGTGGAAAGTTACCGGGGCAACTTTGAGCAGGCTTTAGAGGATGTCAAACAGTTGGCCCGGCAGGGCTGGCGGCTGGTGTTGACCACGGAAGGGCCAGGCCCGGCCAAACGCATGGCAGAGCAGTTGGCGGCGGTGGATTGTGCCGCCCGGGTAGCCGACCGTCTCACCGACGAGCCAGACCCGTCCGTCGTGCACGTGGTGCCTGCCCTGGTGGGGAAGGGATTTGTGGCGCCCGCCCTCAAACTGGCGGTGTTCAGCGAATCCGACCTGACAGGCCGGGCTGGCGTGGGCGCGGGCACGCGAGACATGCGGAAACTGCCCTCCCGCCGTCGGAACGTGGTGGACCCGCTGCAACTGCGGGCCGGAGACTTTGTGGTCCATGAGCAGCATGGCGTGGGCCGCTTTATTGAGATGGTGCAGCGCACGCTGGGCGCCGGACCCAACGCCGCCACCCGCGAATACCTGGTGGTCGAATACGCGAGTTCCAAGCGGGGCCAGCCGGGGGACAGGCTGTTTGTTCCCATGGATCAGTTGGATCAGGTGACTAAGTATGTGGGCGGTGAAGCGCCGTCATTGTCAAAGATGGGGGGCGCCGACTGGAAGAACACCAAGGCCAAGGCCCGCAAACATGTCAAGCAGATTGCTGGCGAACTTATCCGCCTCTATTCCGCCCGCATGGCCACGCATGGCCACGCTTTTGGCCCGGATACCCCCTGGCAGCGGGAGTTGGAAGACGCCTTCGCCTACATCGAAACCCCCGACCAACTCAGCAGCATCGACGAGGTCAAGGCGGACATGGAAAAACCCATGCCCATGGACCGGCTGATTTGCGGCGATGTGGGTTACGGGAAAACAGAGATTGCTATCCGGGCTGCCTTCAAGGCCGTGCAAGATGGCAAACAGGTGGCCGTGCTCGTGCCGACCACCCTGTTAGTCCAGCAGCACTTTGAGACTTTCTCGGAGCGATATCAGGGCTTCCCCGTCAAGGTGGCTGCCCTGTCACGGTTCCAAAGCGACCGGGAGTCGAACGTGACTATTGCTGGGCTCAAAGAGGGCAGCGTCGATGTGGTGATTGGCACCCACCGTCTCATTACCGGGTCTATTCATTTCAAAGACTTAGGGCTGGTGGTTATTGACGAAGAACAACGGTTTGGGGTGGAGCATAAAGAAACCCTCAAACAGTTGCGCACCAACGTGGACGTGTTAGCTATGAGTGCCACGCCTATTCCGCGCACCCTGGAAATGGCGGTGACGGGGATTCGAGAAATGTCTACCCTGCAAACTCCGCCCGAAGAACGCCACCCCGTTTTGACCTATGTGGGCCCCTATGAGGACAAGCAGATTGGTGCAGCCGTCCGCCGTGAACTGTTGCGGGAAGGGCAAGTCTTTTACGTTCACAACCGGGTCGAATCCATTGAGCGGGCGGCAGCCCGCATCCGCGACCTGGTGCCCGAAGCGCGGGTGGGAACCGCCCACGGCAAGATGGGGGAGAACCAACTTGACCAGGTGATCCGCGGTTTCTGGGAGCGCGAGATTGACGTGTTGGTTTGTACCACCATCGTGGAAACGGGCCTGGATATTTCTAACGCCAACACGCTCATCTTGGAGCGGGCCGACATGCTGGGACTGTCTCAACTGCACCAGTTGCGCGGTCGGGTTGGCCGAGGGCGGGAACGGGCCTACGCCTACTTCCTGTACCCGCCAGAAAAACCCCTCACTGAAACAGCCCACGACCGCCTGGCCACTATGGCCGCCCACACTGATTTGGGGGCGGGAATGCAGATTGCCATGAAAGACCTGGAGATTCGCGGGGCCGGAAACCTGTTGGGCGGGGAACAGTCCGGCCACATTGCAGGCGTCGGCTTTGACCTGTACGTGCGCATGGTGGGCGATGCCGTGGCGGCCTTCAAAGGCGAGGGAGAGACGGAGGTGGCTGAGGTGCAAATCGAGTTGCCGGTCGACGCCCACCTGCCAGAAACCTACATTTCGACCGAGCGCCTGCGCTTGGAGGCCTACAAGAAGATTGCCGCTGCAACGGACAACGAGGCATTAGACCGTGTCCGCGAGGAACTGCTGGACCGGTACGGCCTGCTGCCAGAGGCGGGCGCGGCGCTCTTTGATGTGGCGGCCTTCCGCAACCACGCCCGTGAGGCAGGCTTGACCGATGTCACCGTGCAAGGCAAGTTTATCCGCTTTGCCCCCCTTGACCTGCCAGAATCCGCGCAGTTGCGTCTCAAACGCCTCTACCCGGGCGCTATCCTCAAACCCGCTATCCGCGCCGTTTTAGTCCCCTTCCCCATGACGGAGAGGATTGGTGGCCGCCCTCTGCGCGGCGCCGAAATCCTGGCCTGGGCCACCCAACTCATCGACACTGTCGTTCTCGGTAAAGTCGCCTGACCACCCCCTCCGCTGGTTGAGCAGTGCCACACCAGCGCCCTACCAGCGCCATGCCCGCCGATGATCAACGGTGCACGATGGGGTGCAGTGCCGCCGCAGGTGTGGCGAAGGTCACAGAGTGGGGGGATCGTTGGAAATGCGGGGATTTTGGAGCGGATTGAGGATTTGCGAAAGCGCTGGTGACAGGCGCGCGATCAGATAGCCCCACAGTGGCGTTACGAAAACGTTATCCATCGCAGGATTCAGCCACTCGGTACGTCGTTGTGTACCGGGAGGCTGCGTAGCCGCAGCCGACACCACCACTGTTCACCTACTCGCATCGGAGCGATCCATGTTTGACCTACTGACGTCGGCCATCCGCCGTCGAGCACGTGCGAACCACAAACCCGCACTGCGCACGGGGGGGGGTACCCGTTTCGCGGCTGTCCCCGTCATCGGCGCCCTAGCCTTCACCACCGTTGCAGCAGCCGGAGCCGCACCCGCAGCCGCTGCGCCCGCACCGGAATTGATTCGAAACATCGATTTCAATAACCGGCAGTGGAACTGGAACCTCCTTCCGGCAGGTTTCAGCCACGAAGATGCTGAGTTCATTGAGGTCGACGAAGGTAACTCTGCGTTGTTGGTCACGCCTACCTCCGACTGGAACGGTGTTGACACGCGCCCAGAAGCGAACTACATCCCGCTCACCGAAGGGGGAACCTATGTCTACCAGGCTGCCGCCCGTCTGCCTGAAGGGCACGACCGGGCGACGATGCGTCTCTACAACTACCCTGGATGGACCCGCCTGGCGACCGTAGAGGTCACTGACCAAGAATGGACTGCGATTGAGGCTCAGCTGACCGCCCAGGGAGGAGACCGCTTCCGCCTGGTTGGTGACAACGGCGAGCGCATCCCTTTCCTCATGGATGATGTGTCTGTCTACCGCGTTCCTTCGTCTTCTCAGTCTCCCACCCCGGAACCTTCCCCCGAGGTGACCGCGCCTGAAGCCCCCGAGGGCGAAGAGGCTGACGTGTCCACCCCGGAAACGCCGGCTGTCGGCGTCGTCGTCTTTGAGCGCAACTTCGAGAACGGTGCCCCTGCCGGTGGCGATGGTGGCGAGTTCGAGGTTGTCCCCAACCCCGTCGGTGACGGTCTTGTCCAGCGCATCACCACCGCTGACACCTGGCACGGCCTGCAAATCCCGGCCAACGTTTTCCAGGCTGGCGCCACCTACCGCTTCCAGGCCGACGTGCTGCGTGCGCCAGGCTCGGACGCCATGAACGCCCGTTTCGAGGGCGCCAACGACCCGTGGCCCTGGCCCGTGGGCAACCACGCCATCGAAACCGAGTGGTCCACCATTTCCGGTGACTTCACCTGGGATGAGCACCTTCCCATGCCAGTCCGCCTAGTCAACGGTGGTGACGGTGCCTTCTACGCCGACAACGTTGTGGTCACCCGCATCGGTACCGGCGAGGCACCCCCGGCCCCGGAGCGTGAACTTGTTCGCACCTGGGACTTCTCCACGCAGGCTGACGTCAACGCTGACATGCACGGTCAGGACGTCAACCTCCAGCGCGTCACTGACACCACTGCCCCCAACGGCTACTCCCTGCGTGTCACTGGCCGTAACGCTGACTGGCACGCCCCCCGCGTCGGCTTCCCGGCCATGCAACTGGGTGCCGAATACCAGTTGGAAATCACTGCTCGCGTTGAAGCCGGTGAAGGTTCCACCGAACTGCACCCGCGCGGTCTGTCCCTCCAGGCCAACGGCAACATCGACGGGTGGTCCTACATGGGCGACCACCCCATCACCGAAGAGTGGACCACCATCGAATCGGGCCGTTGGCTCGCCGGTGACCAGGCCCGCATCTCCATCAACACCTCTGCTGGTGACGAAACCGATTTCCCCACCTGGTACATCGACACGATGACCCTGTGGCGGACTGCCCCGGCCCCCGTGGTGGACCCGGACTTCGTGTTCACGCCCATGTTCTTCGACTTCGAAGACGGCGTGCAGTACGAACCGGTTCTCAACGAAGATGGCGAACCGGTTCTCGATGAGGACGACAACCCTGCCATGGTGCAGGTGAACAACGGCATGCAAGGCTGGTTCAGCCGTAACGCTCGCGCCAACCTGAGCCTGGTCTCCCCCGGTGCCCCCGTCACCGTTGGTTATGAGGGTGAAGGTGACGACCGTCAACC
Organism: Cellulomonadaceae bacterium; assembly: GCA_031283115.1. Lineage (GTDB taxonomy): Bacteria > Actinomycetota > Actinomycetes > Actinomycetales > Cellulomonadaceae > Xylanimonas. The sequence continues at coordinate 16,317 of JAITCK010000187.1, forward strand.
CATCCGCGAAGCCTCCGACCACGCCATCCGCATTGACGGTCGTGTGGACCAGGGCGACGGCCCCATGTTCGACATGGTGGGCCACATGACGCCCAACCAGCGCTTGACCATCTCTGGTGACGCCCGCTTTGTGGGTCGTGCCACCACGCCTGGACAGTTGACTGTGTCCATGCAGACCGGCGGCTCCGTATTCACCAACCTGGTGCAGAACATCAATGTCGGCAACGACTGGACCTCCTTCACCGGCGAGTTCATTGTTCCCGCCTTCACCACCATGGCTAACCTCTACTTTGAGACGCCCTGGCAGTCCGGTGCTATCGGCGACACCACCGCGTTTGAGGTGGACAACATTCGCATCTCCCTGCCCCCCCGCCTGGAATGGCAGGAAGACTTCATTCCGCTGCGTGAAACCCTGCCCGGCATCCACACCGGTCTCGCCGTGGACTCCCGTGAACTTGCTGGCGAACACGCGGAACTGCTGCTGCACCACTTCACCCACCTGGTGGGCGAAAACCACATGAAGCCCGACTTCTGGTTCTCAGGTATGCCGTCAAATGCGGCTACGTGGCAGCCCGGCCAGGACTTCGACTCCTTCCGTCGTGACATTCAGGCTACGCAGATGCTCAACTTCGCCCGCGACAACGACCTGACGGTCTTTGGTCACGTGCTGGTGTGGCACTCGCAGACGCCCACCTGGTTCTTCGCTCCGTGGAACGACTCGCAGAAGTCCGTCTACGTCCCCGGTCGTGGCCTGGAACTTGCTCCCACGCCGGAAAACCGTGAAATCATGCTGGCCCGTATGGAGACCTTCATCCGCATGGTTGCCGCAGATATCGCCCGCGATTTCGGCCCCTTCGGTGGCGTCGACTCGCAGAATCGACCCAACCCGGTCAACTCCTTCGAGGTGGCCAACGAGGTTGTCGCCGGTGGCGCCGCCCAAGGTCTGCTCGCTGGCGGTATGCGCCCCAACTCCCCGTACACCCGCATCTTCTTTGATGCTGACGTGGAGAACTCGGCCTACTCGTTTGTCCGTGAAGCCTTCTTCATGGCTGACCACTACTTCAACGGTGTGTTCCACACCAACGGTTCGGAAACCACCCGTGCAACGGGTGACGACCGCATCACTCTGTGGGTCAACGACTACAACACCGAGCGCACCACCGGTTCGCCCAACCACCCCAACGCCAAGCGCGTCCAGCTGCTCAACCTGGTCAACTACCTCATCGACGCCGGTGCGCCGGTTGATGGTGTGGGCCACCAGTTCCACGCTGGTTTGGAGTGGGATGTCAACGGTCTGCGTTACGCGCTCGACCTGTTCGCTTACGCTAACGGCTTTGTCAACGCTCCCGTGTTGCAGGCCGTCACCGAAATCGACGTGACCATCCCCGGCATCAACGCCGAGACTGGCGTGACCGAAGCACAACTCATTGCGCAAGGTCACTACTACCGTCAGGCCTTCGACATCATCCGTAACCACCAGGTCCGCCACGGTGACATTGATACCGTGACCATCTGGGGTCTCACCGATGGCCGGTCGTGGCGTTCCGAGCAGTACCCGCTGCTGTTTGACAACGCCCTGCAGGCAAAGCCTGCCTTCCACGGCGCCGTCGCCAACCACGACATCCTCACCGCCGTCTACCCGGCAATCCCGGGCCGACCCGGTGTCGGTGGACGCCCCGTGACGCCTCCTGTGGCAGACGACGAAGGTAACGGTGGCGGCTGGATCGTCCCCGAACTGGGCAACTACATCCCGCAGGCCTACGTGTTCAACGCAGACATCCCCTTCACGGCAGCGTCCTTTGACGATGCACAGTGGGGTCGCCTGCCGGGACACTCCCTCGCCGAGGGTGGAACCTTCCATGTCCGCCACGCTGACGGAACCCTCACGGTTCTCGCCAACGTCAACGGCCTCATCAGCGAGCGCTCCACTCCGGCCCAGCCCTACTACCTGCACGTCGTCATCGACGGACGGGTTGTGGTTGTGGCCCAGGATGGAACAGTGTTCGAAGGCGGCGGCACCTCCCCTGCACCCGCGGGCGAGGAAGGAATCCGCTTCGATGGCGCCATCGTCACGGACATTCGTGCCCTGACCCGCGTCAACGACAACAACTGGCAGGCACTCATCGAAATCCCGGTTGACAGCGACACTGTCGAACTCAACCTGGCCCGTCGTGATCGCTCCCGCGCCGATATCGGCGCCTGGGCCTTCCAGAACGGTGAACTGACCCTGGTGGACGAACTGGCTTTCGCGGAACTTCCGCTGGCTGCTGTTCGCCCCGAAATTGGCCAGTTCTCCACCTGGGATGGTGCGCAGCGCTTGGCCGCCGACACTCACGCCCAAGGAAACGTGGACGGTGCTACCGCCGACGTTCAGGCCATGTGGTACTTCGGTGCTACCGAAACCCACTTCACCAACCAGCCGCACGCCACCTTGTACCTGCAAGTTGACGTGACCGACAGCAACATCGACTGGTCGTCCGACCAGAGGTACATGCAGGACTCTGTCGAGTTCTTCGTGGGCCTCCAAGGTCGCGGCGCCCCCCACAACACCTACGACGCCCAGTTCCGGGTTGGTGCCAACGGTGAAGTCTCCTTCAGCCGCGGCAACCAGGCTATCCAAGCTCAGCGCATTCGCTCTGCTGTGGAGCGCACCGCTGACGGTTACCGCCTGGAAGTAGCTATTATGATGGCTACCTCCGGTGGACACCAGGCCGACCAGTGGAACTACAACCTCGCTGGTCTCGGTTCGACCCACACGTTCGACGTGCAGGTCAACGACGCGACGGCTGGTGCCCGCACCTCCATCCACACCTGGGCCGACCCCACGGCTAACGGCTTCAGCAACACCGCCCGTCAGGGTGTCATCCAGTTGGTTGCCGCTGCAGATGAGGCTCCGATTGTTCCTCCGACTCTCCCGATGCCTGAGTTGCCGGTTCCCGGCCTACCCGTTCCTGGCCTGCCCGGTACCCCCGGCGCAGCCGGAACCCCTGGTGCTGCAGGTGCTGCCGGACAGCCTGGCCGTCCCGGCGCCGTCGGACGCCCCGGAACTGCCGGAACCGTTGGCCGCCCTGGTGTAGCCGGTGAAACCGTCATCGTTGAAGCCGACTACGTAGACGTTGACGAGGTCATCGACTACGACGGCATCGCATACGAAGACGGCGACACCGAAACGGTCGAAGCCGGTGCAGGCGACAACGTCACCGCCGAGGCAGCCACCGCGGAAGGCTTCAACGCCATGCCGCTGTGGATCGCGCTCTCAGTGGTGCTCGCCGCCGCAGCCACAGGCTTCACCGCCCTGGCTGTCCGCACCCGCCGCCTCAAAGAAGCCGCCATCTGATAGCCCTTATCAGACAGGTGCCATTTTGAGAACGGCACAGCCTGACAGGCAAAAGGCCTGACAGGCGAAACACCGTCGACCTCTAGCCTTCCTTCTCAGCAAGGATGCTCATGTGGTGGTGAGACAAGGACCCCGCCTGGAACTTTTGGTTCCAGGCGGGGTCCTTCGCCATGTCCTACCGCACCCTGTGACAGGCATCTCAGTGTGATGTGTGCCGGGGGAGGTGCGCCCTCACGGCCACGCGGCCCAAGTCGCCGTCGTCGTAGCAAAAAATGTCCCCATGACATCCACCACCGAGGCCCAGCAAGCCTCAGCAGACACCTCCCTGTTCGCTGACACGTCCGCCGATGCCGCCCCCAACCCGGCAGGCGCCGACCAGACACCGCTCGAAAAGTTCTTCGGCATCAAACGGTCTGGCTCCACCGTCCGCACCGAACTCATCGCAGGTCTCACCAGCTTTGTCGCCTCCGTGTTCACCATCCTCACCATCCCCAACATGGTGTCCACCGGCGCCGCCAACGACCCCCGCCTGTGGAACGCCGTCTACATTGCCGCCGCCATCGCCGCCGTGGTCGGCTGCCTCCTCAAAGCCTTCCTGGCCAAACTGCCCTTCGTGCAAGCCCCCGGCATGGGCCTCGGCTCCTACTTCGCAGGCGCCGTCATGCCCGGCCTGGCCGTGCTGGCCTGGGGTGCAGGCGTCGACATGACCGACCCGGTCACCCGCCAGCTCATCTTCCCCGTCGCCCTGCTCATGGTGTTCGTGTCCGGCCTGCTCTTTGTCCTGTTCACCGCCACCGGCATCCGCGACCGCATCATCAACGCTATTCCCACCGGCATTAAAATGGCCCTCGGCCCCGGCATCGGCTTGTTCATCACCCTGCTGGGCCTGCGCTTCAGCGGCATCGTCGTCGCCAGCCCCGGAACCTTCGTCACCCTGCAAAACTTTGGCGGCCTGGGCGGCGACAACCATGCAGCCGTCGTCGGCGCCATCATGGCCGTCATCGGATTCCTGCTCATCGCCGTGCTCCACACCCGCAAGGTGAAAAGCGCCATCCTCATCGGCATCATCGCTATCACCATCGTCACCTACCTGCCCGTCATCGGCCAGCGCCCCTTCCCCGAAAACTTCTCC
>JAITCK010000208.1 GCA_031283115.1 Cellulomonadaceae bacterium
TCTACTCCTGGCTGCCCCTAGGTTTGCGTGTACTCAGCAAAATTGAGGCCATCGTCCGTGAAGAAATGAACGCCATCGGCGGCCAGGAAGTTCACTTCCCGGCCCTGCTGCCCCGCGAACCCTACGAGGCGACCGGCCGCTGGACCGAATACGGCCCCAACCTGTTCCGCCTCAAAGACCGCCGCGAGGCCGACTACCTGCTGGCCCCCACCCACGAGGAAATGTTCACCCTGCTGGTCAAGGACCTGTACTCGTCGTACAAGGATCTGCCGCTCACTCTCTACCAAATCCAAACCAAATACCGGGACGAGGCCCGCCCCCGCGCCGGACTCATCCGGGGCCGCGAGTTCATTATGAAGGACTCCTACACCTTCGACATTGACGACGACGGCTTGGAGGCCGCCTACCAGCGCCACCGCCAGGCCTACTCGCGGATTTTTGAGCGGCTGGGCTTGGACTTTGTCATCGTGTCGGCCATGTCGGGTGCTATGGGCGGGTCGCGGTCTGAAGAGTTCCTGTCCCCGTCACCCATCGGCGAGGACACTTTTGTCCGGTCTGCCGGAGGGTATGCCGCCAACGTCGAAGCAGTGACCACGCCCGTCCCGCCTGCCCTGCCGTTCGCCGACGTTCCCGCCGCCCACATCGAAGACACCCCCGACACGCCAACCATTGACGCCCTCGTGGCTGCCGCCAACGCCAACCAGCCCCGCGTCGACCGGCCCTGGACGGCAGCCGACACCCTGAAAAACGTTGTCTTCACTGTCACCCAGCCTGATGGCTCCCGCGATCTGCTGGTCATCGGCGTGCCCGGCGACCGGGAAGTGGACGCAAAACGACTCGAAGCGGCCCTGTCACCGGCCGAAGCGGAACCGGCCACCGACGACGACTTCACAGCCCACCCGGAACTAGTCAAGGGCTACATCGGCCCCGGCGCCATCGGCCCGCAAGGCGCGCAGGTCACTGATGCTGAAACAGGGGAGGGGCGGTCGGCCATCCGCTACCTGCTGGACCCCCGCGTTGTGGAAGGCACCCGCTGGATTACCGGCGCCAACCTGACCGGTAAGCACGTCTTTGACCTGGTGGCGGGCCGCGACTTCACCGCCGACGGCACCATCGAAGCCGCTGAAGTCCGTGAAGGCGACCTGGCCCCCGACGGGTCTGGCCCCCTGGAACTGACTCGCGGCATCGAAATGGGTCACATCTTCCAACTAGGCCGCAAATATGCTCAAGCGCTAGGCCTCAACGTCCTTGATGTCAACGGCAAAGCCACCACGGTGACGATGGGGTCGTATGGCATTGGCGTCACCCGCGCCCTAGCCGCCCTAGCCGAAGCCAACCACGACGACAAGGGTCTAGCCTGGCCCGCCCACGTCGCCCCCGCCCACGTCCACCTGGTGGCCACCGGCAAGGGAACCGAAGTGTTTGACATTGCCGAACAGATTGCTGCCGGCCTGACCAGCAACGGCGTCGAAGTCATCTACGACGACCGCCCCAAAGTGTCGCCCGGCGTCAAGTTTGCCGACGCTGAACTCTTGGGCGCCCCCCTCATCGTTGTTGTCGGACGCGGCGTCGCCGATGGTGTGGTCGAGTTGCGGCCCCGCGCAGGCGAATCCCGGCAAATCACCCTAGAGCAGGCTGTCGCGGAAGTCACCGTCGCCGTAGAAAACCTGCTCTAGTTTGCATCTGCTCTAGCCCGCAACCCACCCTGGTGGGTGAATCGGCCGCGCCTAGTCCCCCCACCTAGTCGGTGGGTGCCTAGGACGGCGAATCGGTGGGCGTGGGGGCGAAGCCGGGGAAAGTGACGGGGGCGATGCCCCAGGCGTTCATTTCCAGCGAAGAATCGACCAGCAGGTCGATGAGGATGCCGCGCGTGCCCGGCGCCGTGGTGCCGATCAGGCTGGCATAGTTTTGCGCCATGACCGACTCCAGCAGGTCAACCAGCGACGCCGGGTCTCCCACCTGATCGTTGGTCAGCGCGTAGGCGACCCTACGAGGGTCTTGGGCTGTGTCCACAACGCCTGCGATAGCAGCCCAGGCTCCGGCCCGGCCTCGGTGCAGGGCAGAACGATTCCGCAGGCGGTCCCGGTCGTCGCCGTCAGTGCGGGCTGCCGCCACTTGCAGGGCGTACCCGGCGTTGTCGGCGGCCAGAACGATAGCCGTGTAGTCGCTTGCCGTCAGGCCTTGCGGCACCACAGTCTCATCATCACCGGGGGCAGCGGTTTCGATAATGTCGCTGCCGGGGCTGGTAGCAGGCGCAGCCTGGTCGGCTGCCGCCTCAGGTGATGCTGTTGCGTCCGGGTCGGGGGAGTCCTCATCGGCAGGGGGGGGCGGGTCAGGCATGACAACGGCGCTGCGTTGCGGAACCTCCAAGCCAGCCAGGGTAGCAACGCGGGTAGCGGCAACGGTTTGCGCCGTACCGATAGAGGCCAGCAGGCGGGCCAGGTCGCCGTCGGATGCGGTCAACGCTGCCGTGCGGTTACGGGCGGCAGCATCCGTGAGAGCAGTCAGTACGTCGGCTGGCTGCGCTGGGGGGACATCGTCGGCTCCGGCTTCTCCGCTGCCGCTCGTGCCGTTGCCGTTCGTGCTGCTGTCGTCTCCACTGTCGTCCGTGGCCCCGGTAGGGGCATCGCCGCTGGTAGGCGCGGTGGTGTCGGTGTTAGTTTGGCCGTCAGCGTCAGCGTCAACGGTGGGAGTCGGTAAGCCAGACACGTACACGCCACCGAGAGCATCCGCGTGAAAGTGAGCATCGGCAGTAATACGAGCCAACTCGGTAGCCAAGTCCCCTGACACGCCGTCAGCAGTGGACGCCTCTTCAGCGGTGTCAGCCACACCCAAAGCATCGGCGACGGCAGTGCGGCGCACCTGCTCTTTCGCATCAGGGATAGGTTCGGTGGGCTCGGGCGTTTCCAAACGCAGCCCGCAACCGGCAAGCATCAACAAACTAGTCACTGCGGCAACAAGGCTGGTCGCCAGGCCATGTCGGTGCTTACGGGCCAGGCCGCGCGTGTGCTGGGCGGTGAGGTTGGCAGTGTGTTGGGCGTCCATCGTGACGTAAGACTAGAGTACGGAGAAGACAATCGAATGAAAGGGGCGCGTATGTCAGCCAACAAAGGCCAGCCACGGAAACCAGCAGGGCCGGGAGCCAAGGTCGCCGACGACGTGCAGCGCGTTATCGCGCCCGCAGTGGCCGGGGCAGGCCTGTGGCTTGACGGCGTTGCCGTGAGCCGGGCCGGAAAAGACTCCCTCGTTCGCGTCACCGTTGACCTGCCAGAAACCCAGACCGGCTCCCTCGACTCTGACCAACTCACCGACGTGTCGCGCGCCATTTCCGCTGCCCTGGACACCGACGACGTAGTGCCCGGCGTGTACACGCTCGAAGTCTCCACTCCCGGCCTGTCCAAACCCCTCAAAGACCTGCGCCAATACCGCCGCGCCCGCACTCGCCTGGTCACCGTCATTACGGCAGACGGGCGCAGCCACACGGGCCGCCTGACAGGCGTTGAAGGGGTCGATGACGCTGCGACACTCGTTTTCGACGACGGCCACCGCATCGCCTTCGCGGACGCCCGCAAGGGCCGCATCGAGTTGGAGTTCAACCGCGACGACAGCGACAATGACGACGATCTCGCCGACGCAGACGGTATCGGCGACGAACCACTTGACAGCGACGAAACTTTTGACGATGACGGCGACAGTGCCGACGCCATCGGCGACACCACAACAACTGAATGATCAACTGAATACGGAAGGACACCGACATGGATATTGACCTGAGCACACTCAAACTGCTGGAAAGCGAAAAAAACATCGACTTCGACGTGCTCGTCGACACCATTGAGACGGCCCTGGCCCTGGCCTACCAAAAAACGCCCTACTCCATGCCTAAAGCCCGGGCCGAAATCAACCGCAAAACCGGGCACGTCACCATTTGGGCCCGCGAAGAAGAACGC
>JAITCK010000229.1 GCA_031283115.1 Cellulomonadaceae bacterium
CCTGCCAGCAGACTCATTCAATTCATTCCAAGTCTCCATGGGGAGATTCTCCTTCCACCACGACCACAAGTCGCGGCATCACACCGAACCCCCTCTTACACAAAAATCCTGACAGTCCCTTTCACAGGAGATTTCGCCATATCTGGCAGGGCCGAGTCACCCCGCGAGTCTGCTCGTTTCGCTGCGCGGACTCGTGGGGCAAGCCTCTACGGCCCCTGCTTCCGCAGTTTCGGGGTTTGGCTTACGTTGGGGCGAACTCGGGTTGAGGCGGGTGACCCCTAGTAGGCGCCGTCTTTGGTGAGGACGGCTTTGGCGGTGCGGGTGAGGATGAGGAGGTCTTCAGTGAGGGACCAGTTTTCGATGTAGAAAAGGTCTAGGCGCATCGACTCTTCTACGGACAGGTTGCTGCGGCCAGACACCTGCCACAAACCTGTCATGCCCTGCTTGACTAGCAGGCGACGGCGCAGGTCATCGTCATACAAGTCCACCTCACGTTCAAGGGCTGGCCGTGGCCCCACCAGAGACATGTGACCGGCCAGCACGTTGAACAGTTGCGGTAACTCGTCGATAGACCATCGGCGAATGAACTTCCCTACCGGCGTAATCCGGCTGTCATTGGCCACCTTGTTGAGCAGGCCAATCTCGCCGCCCATCACCTCAGACCAGCGGGCGTCAGCACCGTCCACCATCGACCGGAACTTCAACACTTGGAAGGGGCGACCATCAACACCTACACGTTGCTGCTTGAACAGCACGGGGCCAGGGGATGTCACCTTGATCGCCACCGCAGTCACCGCTAAGGGCAGGGCGAAAAGGCCGACAAGACCCCCCCCCACCACCACGTCGAAGACGCGCTTGACGCGCTGCTGGGCTGTCGAATAGCCGGGCGGCTGCACCTGCATCAGAGGCAGGCCAGGCACGGGGCGGGTACGCACCCGTGCACAGGAGACATCTGCTAAACCTGGTGCCACAATAAGTTCAGCGCCTAACGGTTCCAAATCCCAGGCCAAATGTTTGAGCACGTCCGGGGTCACCAGGTCAGACCCCGTAACAATCACCGTGTCCAGGCGTTTCGCCGCCACATAATCGGCCGCATCAGCCACCGTTCCAACGATGGGAACTCCCACGTCAGTTCCCACGTCTCCCACGTCCGCCTCATCGGTGAGGCAGGCGGCAGCAATAATAAAACCCGCCTGGGAGGCCTTGCGCAGTTCAGCGATGACATGCCGGGCGGAATCTGGGCAGCCAACAATGAGCGTGCGCGCACAGTGCAGTCCCCGTTCACGTTCCCTCACCAGCACGCCCCGCATCAGGTGGCGGCCAACCAGCAGGACAAGCAGGCCCAGCGGCAGGGCCACCGCCACGTAGGATCGTCCGATAGGCCAGCGGCTCAAATAGGCGAAGATGGCCAGCAGGCCAAACACGGCGAAAGTTGTTTGCACCACCCGCGAATATTCGGCGGCCCCTGCCCCCATGATGGTGATGTCGCGGGTGTCCACCAGCCGCAAGGCGATCAGCCACACCACCAGCAAAGCCAGGGACGTCACCGCATAATGGTCGGTCAGCCTGCGAGGATCCATGTCCCGCCATTCGGCCACGCCCAGGCGGGCCCAGAAGGCCGCGAAAATTGCTACATAAATGGCGATGGCGTCCATGAGGGCAACCCGGCGGCGGACATGTTTAGCCCAGGGCCGGGCGGCAGCGCGGGCGCGAGCCACCGCGATAGCCTGCGTCACCGGGGCAGGTTCGCGCGCGACACTGTGCTCGACGGTGCGCCCGATAGTGCTCGGCGCGAAACCGATCGCCATGCCATCCACCTCTTTTACATGAAGTCAGTCTCGCATTACTGTATCCACCGCCAGCCACACCCCGTGAGGGCACGCCGAGAGGGCCGAAAATGTATCGCATCGTCGCCGTTTGCACCGGCAATATCTGCCGGTCTCCTGCGATGGAGGTTCTGCTCGCCCGGATGCTTGATAGCAGCGTGACTGTCAGTAGCGCCGGAACCCACGGCCTGCCGTCGTGGCCCGTGCACCCGCCCATGGCCCGGCTGCTGCGGGAGAAGATCGGCGAGGCCGACAGCCAGATGGTGGCTTTCCGGTCGCGGAGGCTGACAGAGGCGATGGTGGGCGAGGCCGACCTTATTCTCACGGCTACTGCCTCCCATCGGGCCGACGTTCTCGCCTTGGATCCGCTGGCCTTGAAGCGGACGATGACGTTGGGTGAGTTTGCCCGGATTGCTGCAGCTCTCAACAACAGTGCGGGCGTCTCTCATCGTTTCGGCGAGCGCACCGCTGACGGCGACGCTGCTCAACCGTCGGAGATGACGGATGCTGAACGGCTGCAAGTGCTTGTCCCGGCAGTCTTAGCGGCGCGGCATCAGTTCACGGACGCCAAGCCGTCGGGCGACGACATCGTTGACCCTTACGGCCTTGATGACGGCGTGTATGCGGACTCGCTGCGACAAGTGAGCACCCACATCGACAGGCTTGCCGGAGCGCTTGGCCGGTAAACAGGGTTGTCAGTGCCATTCTTGAGGTTGTGGCAGACGCTTGCCTGCCCGCAGGCCCGGAACAACCAGCACAGTCAGAGGAGCAGCAGGGGATGGAACTCGCGGACTACCTGACAATACTGCGGCGGCGTTGGCTGTCCTTGAGCCTGCTCACCCTGGCGGGTGTCGTTGCAGCCTTGGTGGTGTCCTTGGCGACAACCCCCCTGTACACGGCGCAAGCGCAAGTGTTCGTGTCCGTGCGCGGGGCCGACACCACCGGTGACCTGCTGCAGGGCGCCAACTTCACGATGCGGCAGGTGCGCAGTTACACGCAGCTGGTTTCTTCCCCGCGGGTGCTGGATCCGGTGATCGCTGAACTTGGCCTTCCGGTCAGCGCGACAGAACTGGCTCGGGCGGTGCGGGCTGAATCCCCGCTGGACACTGTGCTCATCAACGTGTCCGCTGACGATCCTTCCCCTGAACTGGCTGCCGC
>JAITCK010000009.1 GCA_031283115.1 Cellulomonadaceae bacterium
GGTCTGACCTGCTCGACCTCTTCCCCGACGATCCGCGGGCCGCTGCCGTCGCCGCAGCCACCCGAACCTTCGCCGAACTGGTCACCGACCCGGCCACCGCACCCGCTGCATCGGCAGGCTGGGCCATGCCCGATCTATCCGACCTCACCGCCGTGGTTCAACCCCACTGCCACCACCACTCCGTCATCGGTTTTGGTGCGGACGAAAAACTGTTACGCGACGCAGGCGCACAGATCACCGTGCTGGCCGGATGCTGTGGCCTGGCCGGAAACTTCGGGATGCAAAAAGGCCACTACGACCTGTCCGTAGCCGTCGCCGAAAATGCCCTGCTCCCTGCCCTGCGTGACCTGCCCGATGACGGCCAGTACCTTGCCGACGGTTTCAGTTGCCGCACCCAAGTCGTGCAACTGACCGGCAAAGAAGGCAAGGCGCTGGTTGAAGTCATCGCCGAACGGCTGTGACGCAAAGTTTGCGGCTAAGATGAGAACGCACGCGCGACATGCGAAGGAGGACACACATAGTGCCGCTGTTTGAAGTGGAGCCTGACCGCCCACAAATCGCGCGTGGAGAAGGCGGCGTCGCCGAAGACGTTGTCGAACACAACATTGAAAGCCTCCTCGGTGAGCAAGTCTTCACCGTGTCTGTCGGGCAAGGGTCGGGGGAGCCGCACCTGCTTGCCCTTGATGCTGCTGGTGCGCCCGTCATCGTCGAACTGGTCAACCATCTTGACCATCCGGCCTTAGCCCGTGCCCTCGACCATGCTGGTGCCGCCGGGCGGATGACCCGCGCCATGCTCGCCCACAGTTACCGGGGCGGGGCGGACGAGTTTGTCAACGACTTTGCCGCCTTCACCGATTCGGTACCCGTCAAACGCACAGCCCCTGGACGGGCCGGGTCGCGCCTGGTCATCGTCTGTAAAACAGCCGACGACCTGGTACTCAACGCCGTCGATTTTTTGCGCCAACCCTTCATGCCCATCGAGGTGTTGCAGTTCGATTTGGTTCACGGGGAGGGGGGCAGGCGGTTTATTGACGTTTCCCCGCTGGTGATCAACCCGGATTCCGCGCCCGAACGCCCCAAGATTGCTTCCGCCCGCCACCTCAACATCGCCCCGCAAGCCCCCGGCGCCACCGAGCCTGTCGCATCCGTCACCGACGCCAACCTGGGCGCCCATTTCGCCACTGGCGCTATTCCCCGCGTTTCCGTTGTCGACCACCAAGAATCCGACGGCGAACCGGACGGGCAGGCTACTGGCGACAGTGACACTGTTGTTGACGAGCCTGCGGATAGTCCCGTTGAGACTCCCGCCGATGTGCCTGCTGACGTGCAGCCCGTCGTCGTTGAAGAACCGCACCATGACGGCAACCTGACGGGCATTGCGCAGGACAGCGTTGGGCAGGAAGACGCTACTGCGGCGCCACCTGTCGTCGTCGAAGCGTTGCCTGTCGAACCGTTACCCGTTGAACTGTCTGGCCTGCCGGTGGAGGCAGTGCCGACGCGCACGCCCATCAGGCGGAGGTCGCGCGTCAACCGGTTTGCATCAGGAGCCGTCATTGACGATACGGCCAGCGACGGCCCCAGCCCTGCCACCGGGTCGATGACCATCGCCGCTGTGGCGGCTGTTGGCGCGCAACCGCACGACCCCAGCCAGTGGGAAACCCTCGACCCGGTATCAGCCCAAGTGGTGCCCATCCCTGTTGCGGAAGAATCTGACAACGACATTCACTTGACCAGGCTGGCCGAATCTATTGGCTTGGACACCCCGCTCGTGTGGGATCGTCCCCGCCGTGGTCAACGCTTCGTCACCACTCTGCGCGCCGATGGTGTCATCGTCACCGAGGCGGGTGCCCAATACCGCCACCCCGACACGGTGGCCCGCGCCTTGTCCGGCTGGACGGACGCCGATGGCTGGAATGTGTGGCATCTGGGCGGCCCCGGCGGCCCCACCCTCATGGAAGCTTACCGAGCCCGCTTCGAATAGCAGTTTCTCCTGCAGTCGTCCTAGTTTTCACGGGGTTTTATCTGCGGAAACACTAGTGTCTCATTTTTCTGTCTCGCATTGTGAGAAAAATGAGTCTTGAGGTTGCTGAGCCGCAGAGCGCGCCGTAGCGTTCCATCCATGACGCGCCGAATGTGTTGCTGAACACAGCGCACACGCCTGCCCGGTCAGTACCACCGGCCCCGTGCGCAGAAGACTGCCACAGGTTGCCGCGTCATCATGCAGGCTCCCACACGGTGAACTTCGTGGCACCCATGCCCCTGACAGCAGTCAACTGACCGCAGTCAACCCGCACGCCACACACTTTGACCAAGGAGTTCACGTCCATGACCAGCCAACAGAAGTTTGAAACCCGCCAAATACACGCCGGGCAGATTGCCGACCCCACCACCGGAGCCCGCGCCCTGCCCATCTACCAGACCACCAGCTTCGTTTTCCCCGACGCCGAAGTCGCCGCCGCCCGGTTCGCCTTGCAAGACCTAGGCCCCATCTACACCCGCATCGGCAACCCCACCCAAGGGGTTGTCGAAGACCGCCTCGCCGACCTAGAAGGCGGAGTGGGCGCCCTGCTCACCGCATCGGGCATGTCCGCCACCCACCTGGCCGTCCTCAACATCGCTGAGGCAGGCGACCACATCGTGTCGTCGTCATCCCTGTACGGCGGCACCTACAACCTCTTCCACCACACCTTCCCCAAACTCGGCATCACCACCACCTTCATTGACGACCCACACGACCTAAACCAGTGGCGGGCCGCCGTGCGACCCAACACCAAAGTCTTCTTCGGCGAAGCCGTCCCCAACCCGCTCACCGACATTCTCGACATCGAAGGAGTTGCGGATGTCGCCCACGCGGCAGGCGTCCCCCTCATCATCGACAACACCGTCCCCACCCCCTACCTGCTGCGCCCCTTCGACTACGGGGCCGACATTGTGGTTCACGCAACCACCAAATACCTGGGCGGGCACGGGACAGCCATCGGCGGGGCCATCGTCGATGCGGGAAGTTTCGACTACGGCCAATACCCGGACCGCTTCCCCAACTACAACCAGCCCGATCCCTCCTACCACGGCCTCGTTTACGCCCGCGACCTGGGGGTTGACTCGCCCTTCGGTGCCAACCTGTCCTACATTCTCAAAGCTCGCGTCCAACTGCTCCGCGACCTGGGGCCTGCCGTCTCACCCTTCAACGCCTTCCTGCTGGCCCAAGGCATCGAAACTTTGTCCCTACGCATCGAACGGCATGTGGAGAACGCCGACAAGGTGGCGCGATGGCTGGAAGCCCGCGACGACGTTCAGGTTGTCCACTATGCCGGGCTGGAAAGTTCACCCTGGCACGCCAACGCCGTCAAATACACGCCCAAAGGCCCCGGCGCCGTGCTTGCCTTCGAAATCAAAGCCGACGACGACGCCACCGCCCTCGCCGCCGGAAAAGCCTTCGTGTCCGCCCTGGAACTCCACTCCAACGTCGCCAACATCGGTGACGTGCGGTCGTTGGTCATCCACCCGGCATCCACCACCCACTCCCAGTTGACGCCCGAAGAACAGGCCTACTCCGGCGTGACGCCTGGTTTGGTTCGCCTGTCCGTGGGCATCGAACACATCGACGACATCCTCGACGACCTAGTTCTCGGCTTCGCCGCCGCCAGCGACATCACCGGATACTCCGCCGTCGAAACCCAACCGGCCAGCCCGGCCACCCCGCCTGCCCGCGTCATCCACAACGGCCTGACCGGAATCTGAGAACCCCCACCGATGACAGAAGAATCGCTGCCCGGCGGAACCCCCGGAACTCCCAGCGGCCCCCGCCCCGCCCCCGCCTCCCACCCGGAGGCCCGCGCGCGCATCAAACCGCCCGTGCCCGCCAGCGCTGCCTGGCTGCCGGGGATGCCCGCCGGACGGCGAAACTTTGCCCAAATCGGCGGCCTAGCCCTAGAAAATGACGGGCTCCTGCCTGGCGTGGTCATGTCCTACGAAACCTTCGGCGAACGCAACGCCGCAGGTGACAACTGTGTTCTCGTCTTGCACGCCCTGACAGGCGACTCCCACGTTGCGGGTGGGGCCGGCCCAGGCCACCCCACCCCCGGCTGGTGGGACGCCATGATTGGCCCCGGT
>JAITCK010000060.1 GCA_031283115.1 Cellulomonadaceae bacterium
CCCTCGCCCTCGCAGCCTGCGCCGGAGGCGCAGCCGACAGCGGAGACGCCACCCTCTGGTCCCTCACTGGCGGTGCCGAACCCATGGTTCGCGCAGCAGTCCAATCCTGGAACGAGGAAAACCCCGAACACCCCATCGAACACGAACTGTTCGCTAACGACGTGTTCAACGAGCGCATCCGCACCGCCGTCGGATCCGCCAACGCCCCCACCCTCATCCACTCCTGGGCCGGTGGCCCCCTGCGCGAATACGTCGCCAACAACCAGGTCATCGACCTGACCGACGCCGCAGCAGGCCTGCTCTCCCGCGTCATCCCCGCCGTCGCCGCCAACGGCGTGGTCAACGGCCGCAACTACGCAGTGCCCAACGGCCAGTCGCAGCCCATCTCCTTCTACTACAACAAAGAGGTCTTCGAAGCCGCTGGCGTAGAGGTTCCCACCACCTACTCCGAACTCCTCGACGTGATCGACGCCCTCAACGAGCACGGCGTCACCCCCATCGCCCTGGCCGCTGGCTCCCGCTGGCCCCTGCTCATGTGGATCCAGATGCTCACCGACCGCATCGCAGGCCCCGAAGTCTTCACCAACATCGTTGACGGTGCCGAAGACGGCTGGTCCGACCCCGGCGTCACCGACGCCCTCAACCGCATCATCGACCTGGTCGACCGCGGCGCCTTCGGTAACGCCTTCGGATCCGTCATGGCCGACCAGCAGGCCGACCTGGCCCTGGTTCACACCGGTACCGCAGCCATGGTTCTCCACCTGAGCTCCGCCTACCCCAACTTCCTGCGCAACGCCCCCGAGTTCGTCGAATCCGGCAACCTGGGCTGGTTCGCCTTCCCCGAAGTTGAAGGCGGACAGGGTGACCCCCGCAACATCGTCGGTAACCCCTCGCACTTCTGGTCCGTATCCGCTCACGCCTCCGAGCGCAACCAGACCACCGCCAAGGAGTTCATCGAAACCCAGGTCCTCAACGACGACCGCATCGAAGACCTGCTGTCCATGGGTGCCATCCCCCCGATCGAAGGCATCGAAGACCGCATCCAAGGCCGTGACCATGAAGACTTCATGATGTTCACCTACAACCAGCTCATCAACGCCCCCCACTTCCAACTGTCGTGGGACCAGGCCCTTGGTGGTGCACGTGCCCAAGGTCTGCTTGACAACCTGTCCAACATCTTCCTTGGTCAGTCCGACGCAGCCACCTTCGTATCCAACATGAACGGCCTCCAGTGACCACTGTTGAAGCCAGCAACGTCCGCCCGGCGCGCGCGCGCCGGGCGGGCGGGCGCCCCCCACTGTCCTCTCGCGCCAAGGGCCCGTCACCTCTGATGACCATCCCCGCCCTTGTTATCTTCGGTATCTTCGCTGCAATCCCCCTGGTCGGCGTGTTCGTCCTGTCCTTCATGAACTGGGACGGCCTGGGCGCCATGACCTTCGCCGGGATCAGCAACTGGACCCGCACCCTCGCCAACCCGACGGTTCACAACGCCATGCGTTTGACCCTGCTGGTCACCGTCATCACCTGGCTGCTCCAAACCCCCATCTCACTGCTGTTGGGCGTGTTCATGGCAGGCCAGCAGAAGTACCGGGCCGTCCTGTCGGTGCTCTACTTCCTGCCCCTGCTCTTCAGCGCCACCGCCGTAGCCGTGGCCTACCGAGCCCTGCTCGACCCCAACTTCGGCATGGGCCGTGCCCTGGGCATCCCCTTCCTGTCCCAAGACTGGATCGGTCGCCCTGACCTGGCCCTCTACGTGGTGCTCTTTGTTATCGCCTGGATCTTTGTGCCCTTCCACTCCCTGCTGTACCAGGGTGGAGCCCGCCAAATCCCCAAGTCCATGTACGAGGCAGCCACCATCGACGGCGCTGGCCGAATCCGCCAGTTCTTCTCGATCACCCTGCCCCAACTCAAGTACACGATCATCACCTCATCGACCCTGATGATCGTCGGCTCCTTGACCTACTTCGACCTGATCTTCGTGCTCACCGGCGGCGGCCCCGGCATTGCCACCCGCATCCTGCCCCTAGAGATGTACCTGACCGGTTTCCGTTCACACGACATGGGCGGCGCCAGCGTTTCCGGCGTCATCCTCGTCACCGTGGGCCTCACCGTTGCGGTACTGCTCAACCGCCTGTCCGGTTCGCACAAGATGGAATCCCAGATGGAGGGCGCGTGACCATGTCTGCCACTCTTGCCCCGGCCCGTGAAGCGTCGTCCACGACAACGCCTGCGAGCGCCACCGCATCGTCAAACAAGGTAGTTCCCATGAACGACCGTCAAGTACAGAAAATCCGTAAGCGCACCCGCACCACGCGGCAGATGCCCAACTTTGTAGGCGGCTTCTTCGGATGGTTCTGGCTGGCCGTCATCATCCTGCCCATCTACTACATCATCGTCACCTCGCTGCGTCAGCCCCAGCACATGTTCTCCGAGAACACGCTGTCCTGGCCGTCGCACCCCACCCTGGACGCCTTTGGCCGCGTGCTGGCCAACGACTTCCTCATGTACTTCGGCAACTCGGTGTTCGTGACGGTCATCTCCGTCATCGTCATCCTCGCCGTATCCGTGATGACGTCCTACGTGGTAGTGCGGTCACGGCGTCGCAGCGTGCAACGAATTTTCCAGGTGTTCCTGCTGGGTATCGCCATTCCCATCCAGGCCACCATCATCCCCGTCTACTACCTCATCCTCCAGTTGGGTTTGTACGACACCTTGTGGGCGCTCATCCTGCCGTCCATCGCCTTCGCCACGCCCCTGTCGGTGCTCATCCTCACCAACTTCATGCGTGACGTGCCTAATGAACTCTTCGAGTCCATGAAGGTTGACGGTGCCAGCGAATGGCGCACCCTCTGGTCCCTGGTGCTTCCGCTCACCCGGCCCGCCATCGTCACTGTGGGTGTCTACAACGCCCTGCAAGTGTGGAACTCCTTCCTGTTCCCGCTGGTGCTCACCCAGAGCACCCGCAACCGCGTGATGCCCCTGGCCCTGTGGGGCTTCCAAGGCGAGTTCTCCATGGACGTGCCTGGCGTTCTGGCCGCCGTCGTCCTGTCTGTGCTGCCGATCTTGGCCACATACATCATTGGACGACGCCACCTGGTTGCTGGCCTGACTGCCGGATTCGGCAAGTAGTCCGCAAAAAGTAACATCACCCTCACCCGGGCGTGGGCGATGCTGCAAGCCTGTGCTTTGCAGCGTCGCCCACGCCACCTGCACCACCCTTCTGCACGCTTGTGTGCCTACCCACTGTCCCGCTGCCCCCCTGTGGTCCCCTTGCGAAAGGCCCCATCGTGACCACCTTCCACGTCGCCACCACCGGCTCCGACACCGCCGCC
>JAITCK010000103.1 GCA_031283115.1 Cellulomonadaceae bacterium
ACAAGGTGGGTGGGGGGCAGGGCTGACCCGCGGCCCAGGCCGGACAGGTCAACCAGGGTTGCGCCGGTCATGTCAACGTCTAGGGCTGTCATGGACTGTTTGACGGCTGTCAGCGACGCTTCCAGCGAACCAGGCATCCCTTTTTCGATGGCAACAAGCCGTCCCAGCACTTCGGTGATGGTGTTTTCGCTGATAGCCATCGCATGTTCGGTGACGTCAATGATGGGTGCCGAATGGACAGCACCGATCTCACGGGCTGTTGACGGGGTTGCCGCGCGGGTGATCTGCCCGGTTACTTGCACGCCACGGTCGGCGAGGGCGCGGGCGAAGGCTTGGGCGGCGTGCATGGCCGGGTCGGGAACCCGCGGCGTGGACTGGTCTGTCGGCGCCGTCGACGATGCGATGCCAACTGCCAGCGATGAGGCGGCTGCCACAAACCTGTTTTGTTCACCGGGGGGCACGGCCGCAGAAATGGTGGGGCCTTCGAAGAGGGTGTCGTCAACAAACAGCCGCACCGACGTTTGCCCGGTCACCGTGACCTGGCCTGCCGCCTGTTCAGCCAGGTCGGCTAAGCCTGCGCGACCGTTGACCAGGTCAGGGTTGCCTTCACCCGCAGCGAGCATCATGTCGCCGCCGCCCACCAGGTAGAGGTCGCCGCTTCCGGACAGCATCACTGTGGTGGGCAGGGTTGCTTCCGGGTCGAGTACCGTCAAGGCGGCGGCACCGGTAAGGATTTTTTGGGTGGAGGCCGGGGTGAAACCGGTGGTTGCCAGGTTGGAGCCGAGCGTTTCCCCTGTCAATGCGTCGACAACCAGTACGCCAGAATGTGGCCCCATTCGCGCATCGGCCACCAGGCTTGCCACCAGCGGCTCCACATCGTCTGGTGACGGTATGGGGGCGTCCGATGGGAGGTCTGACAGGGTGTAAGCGGGAACCGGGCCAGGCATTGCGCCGGGCGGAACGGGGAAGGGGGCAGGTTGCACGTAGGGCGGGGCTAACGTCACCAGGCCAGGAACCACATCATGGGCGTCAGCCGTCAAGTATCCACCCAGGAGCAGGGCGAACGCCGCCACGGCGACAGTGATTTTGCCGCTCTGCTTCATTGGCTTTCTCCTTGCGTGCCTCACGTGTGTGCTTTCGTGCGTGCCGTCGTGACTGTGGCCGTAGCGCCGATGCAGTGCCGTCGAGGCGGGTGAACGTCCAGTGCTCCCTGTTCGACGGCTGACATGTGCGCGGCAGCCTTCGACATAATCCCACGTTGACGCCGACACGACGCCGCGACAGGCGCGCAGGGCGAGAAAATGCGCCGCAGGCAGTTGCTGCGCGTAATGTTGAGTGCATGGAGTTTGACGTCACCATTGAGATCCCTAAAGGCCAACGCAACAAGTATGAGGTCGACCATGAGACCGGTCGTATCCGACTTGACCGCATGTTGTTCACGTCGACGCGCTACCCGGACGACTACGGCTTCATCGAAGGCACCTTGGGCGAAGATGGCGACCCCTTGGACGCCCTGGTTCTTCTGGAAGAACCTACCTTCCCTGGCTGCCTCATCCGCTGCCGCGCCTTGGGCATGTTCCGCATGTCTGACGAGCACGGCGGCGACGACAAGGTGCTCTGCGTGCCGTCGTCTGACCAGCGCGCTGCCTGGCGTCAAGACATTGAGGACGTGTCTGACTTCCACCGCCTGGAAATCCAACACTTCTTCGAGGTTTACAAGGATTTGGAGCCTGGCAAGTCTGTTGAGGGCGCCCACTGGGTGGACAAGGCTGCCGCCGAAGCTGAAATCGAACGCTCCTTCGAACGAGCCCGCAACGCTGGCTACTACCTCTAAAGCGCGTCTCCTTTGTGCAGCAACCCCTGCAAGGGGTCAAGGTTGTGCGCCCAAATGATGGTCAACCCCATCGTTTGAGCCTTGCGGAGGTTTCCCAGGCTGTAAACGCCAGATAAAGCCGCAACGGGAACACAGTTCGCTGGCCCAAGTTCCTTGACCCAGGTCTGCGATTTTTCGCCGCAATCGTGGATGAGGCGTTTGTAACTGTTGGTCTCAGAGTTGGAGACTTTGCACTCGATGGGCATGAGTCGCCCGTCACTCATGCGGATAACAATGTCTGCCTTTCCACCGACAACGCTTGTCTCGCCGCAAAACTCACCAAGCGCTGGGCCTTGCGAACTGTTGGCGATAGATGCAGGTTTGACTTCCATAAATCCGATGGACGTCAGATATTTTCTGATGCTTTCTTCGAGCACCCGCCCACTACTGCGCCTGGCCGTCTCGGTTTTCCGCATGGCATACATGGCTGCCGTCGCAACGATGGCCGTATGCCGTTCCTGGTCAGTAGGACTGCGCTTCTGTACCAGCCAGGGGAATCGTTGCCGGTCAAGGCCGGGAAGGATGGAGCCCATAACATCTGCCATAGCACCAGGGTTGTTGCGTAGCACTCCTGGTGAGAGGGATGTGTCCGCCAATGTTTTCAGGTCATCGGCGCTGAGGGGTGGGGACGCAATGTATCGGCACAAGTCCTGGCGGAAGGTATCAAGGAGTAGGTATTCGACAGCCTCTTCGGCGTCGAGAAGGTCATTACTAGCGTCGAGAATATCGGCGAAAGTCGTGGATGCCTCATCGAAAAAACCCAGATAGACATCCAAAGGTTCCGTTGTTCGCGCATCCCGAAAATGACCGACAGCGATGCGGCGATCCTCGACGAGCTCTTCATCAGACCATTGCAGGCGTCCAGGTGTCATCGCTCAGCACCTCCAATTCGGGAACGGGGATGCGTTCCATCTCGCGGGGCTCAAACTTGGTGAGACCGCCAGCGTAAGTGCGGCCTTGCCTCAAGGTGACGGCGGTGCGCAGGTAGGCGGCCAGATTGCGTAATGCGGTGGCTGTTACGTCCTGACGAGGATAGATGCCGTGGGCGATATTGATGTGTTTCGCTTCTGCCTCGTTGATGACGAAGGCTGGAGGACGACGCGCCATATAGGTGGCCAAGATAGGGGCAGGGGCTTTGAGTCCCACCGACCACCAGGCTTTTCGCGTTGAGGCAATGTAGCCGTCACGGGCTGCCGCTACATCGGGGCGACGCAAGAAGCGGCGCACTGCCCGACGCTCGTCGTCATTGAGTTCGTCGAGGTTGGCAGGGAGGTCGATAACAACTTTGAGGTGAGAACTGTCATCAAGCACGTCATCGGCGACAAAAAGTTCTTTGGCGCGAGTTACACACCGGTGCAGCACCCGGTCTGGGAGGTCAATACCCGCTGGGGAACGCACCCACACCTTGTTTGCCCCCGTCACTGCGCCACGATGAACGCGCGCCAACTGGCCAAGTTCAATAAATCCTTCCGGCATGGCTTTTTCGCCGTGCAGCAAGGGGGACCAGCGGGTCGCAGTACGCAGCACATCTTTGGCAACTGGTACGCCTCCGTCGAGCCGTCCCAGGTCGAGAACCGATGCGACAGGCTGGAGGCGAATGGATGGCTCTTGCGACCCTCTGCGGAAGCAGGTGATTGCTGCCGTGGTCGCTGCGTCCGCGAAGGGAAGAGCATCAGGGGCGAGAACGTGGATGGACTCGCCACCCAACTGGTCAGTGAGCAGGTCGCGGACCAGTGCCCCATAGTTGACGTCAAGCCATTCGGAGGACGTGACAAAGGTTCCATAGTCGCCAGGCTTGGCGGCGGCTAGAGTCGCCAAGAAAAAGTGTACGTGCAGGCCAGCGAGGCGGCTGGCCTTGTGCCCGTACCGGGCTGCGACATCGGCAAGCCACTGCTTCCATTCGCAACTTATCTGATGATGGCGCACGTAGGGAGGGTTACCGATAAATAATGTCGGGCCGTCGACGGTGTCGCATCGCAGGCTTCGATAGTCGGTGAGATGAATGGTGGAGCGGTCGGTCATTCCTGCAACAGCGAGGTTTGCGCGAGCCATTAGCGCTGCTATCGGGTCGATATCGACTCCGACAATGCGAGCGTCGGAATGGGCTTGACCGGCGGCGAGAAGGTAGCGACCAGATCCGACCCCCGTGTCGATGATGCGTGTCGGTGCAGGCTGATCCAACGTCCATCGCACCATCGCGTCAACAAGCACGTCCGGAGTGTATGTCTGCCCGTGCGGGCGACGTTCAGCCGGGCTGCGCAGGCGGCAGAAGGCTTCCCCCAGCGGGTCTTCGCCGCGTCGTATCGCCTCGGTGACCAAAGCGGCTTCTGATGTATTGACGGAAAACCCCCGACGTGCTGCTATGTCGACGAGCGCCCGCTCCTCAGCGCTGACATGGGGAAACTCCATCGCGCCGAGCGCAGCAGCATAGGTGACAAGAGTGTCAAACGATTCAATAGCCATGCCAGACATCGTGCCACCACCCACTGACACTGGGCCACTGGCGCTGTTTGACGATGGCATTTTCACAGGATATCCGCTATCCGCCACCTGGCACAGCAACCTCGCGCGGGAGTGTCCTCGCCTGTCGCAGTCAGTACCTTGCGGTGTCAGGCGTAGGAGGGATGAGATACAGGGGTTTGAGCAAGGAAGTGGGCGATGAGGGGTGCCAACTGGGGGAACTCGATGAGGAAGCCGTCGTGGCCGTAGGGGGTGTGGATGGTGGCGAGGGCATCGCAGGCGGGGATGCCTTGGGCGATGCGGGCGGATTGGGTGAGGGGGAAGAGGCGGTCGCTGTCTACGCCTACTACCAGGGCGCGGGCTTGGATGGAGGCCAGGGCTGCCTCGACGCCGCCTCGGTCGCGGCCAATATCGTGGGTGAGCATGGATTCGGTGAGCACAAGGTAAGAGTTGGCGTCGAAGCGGCGGGCCAGTTTGTCGCCGTGATGGTCGAGGTAGGACTGGACGGCAAACCGCCCATCAGTGAACACGTCCTCCCCGCCTTGCGGGAGACGGCCAAAGCGGGCGTCCATTTCTGCTGCGGACCGGTAGGTGGTGTGGGCTATCTGCCGGGCAATCTCCAAACCTCGGTGGGGTCCGGCGTTGTCGGGTTGGCCGTAATAGTTGCCGTCGCAGTAGCCGGGATCCAGGCGGATAGCAGCCAACTGTGGGTGGGCCCAGGCAATCTGGTCGGCAGAGGTGGCAGCCGTCGTTGCTATGGCAGCCAGGCGGGTGACGGTGATGCCTGCTTCCGGCCCCATGATGGCCCATTCGAGAGCCCGCAGGCCGCCCAGGGAGGCGCCAATAACCAACTCGAAGCATTCAATGCCCAGGTGCTTGGCTAAAAGAATCTCGGCAGCCACCTGGTCGCGCGTCGTCAACCGGGGGAAGCGTCCGCCCCAGGGCTGGCCGTCGGGGGCAGTCCAGGCTGGGCCAGTCGAGCCTTGGCAGCCGCCTAACACGTTGGGGACTACCACGTAGAAGCGGTTGGTGTCGATGG
>JAITCK010000008.1 GCA_031283115.1 Cellulomonadaceae bacterium
AAGCCCAGATTATCGGCGGCCAAGCCTCTGACCCGGCCTCCGCATGGGATCAGATGATTACCAACGTCACTGGCGCGATCAGCTGACCGCGCCACCGACAGCACCTCACGTGTGGGGTGTGGCCCGCAGCGACAAACTCGTCACGGGCCACACCCCACCGGCACCCTCGCACTACCGCATCACCTGCAACACCAGAAGCACCTGCACTACCCAGCACCATCCTGCAATACTGCCGCACTCCGCTGCTGGTTCTCACCAGTGCCAGCACCACCTTTGACTCTATTGACACGCTTGACATGGAAGCGGGCAACGATGCCGACACAAGTTGAGAAAAACCAGGCCATCGACGAACTCATCGCAGACGAAAAAGCCGCCGCCGAGAAGGCTGCTGCGACCAAACGTGCCCGCACCTCCCACGCCTCCGATTTCGGCCCCGGGTTTATGGTCAAACTCGTCATCATGGCCGCCATCGACGCCCTCGGCGTGTACGGCCTCATTGCCACCTGGACGGCCAGCGCCTGGGGGCTCTTCTGGCCCCTGCTGGTTCTCCTGCTGGCAGCGAACTACGTGTACTTCGCTAAAAAACACACCATGCCCATGAAGTACATCTTCCCCGGCCTGGCCTTCCTGCTGGTGTTTCAAGTCTCTGTTGTCGGCTACACCGTGTACGTGTCCTTCACCAACTTTGGTGGAGCCAACAACGTCAACAAAGAACAAGCCATCACCGCCCTACTAGCCAACTCTGAACACCAGGTGCCAAACTCCAACACCTACCCGGTGGCCGTTGTCGAACAAGGCGGCGACCTCGGTTTCGCCGTCGTCGCGCAAGACGGCTCCCTGTGCGCAGGCGCCGCTGCTGGCGACGTGTGCGCCGGAACGGCAGACCAGCCCTTAGCCATCATCGACGGGGCCAGCGCCAACACATCAGGGGAAGTTCAATCCATGCCCGACGGCTGGACCATCCTCACCATGGGTGACGTACTGGCCCAGCAAAACGAAGTCACCGCCCTGCGCGTCCCCCTCACCGACGACGCCGATGACGGCTCCCTGCGCACGCAAGACGCCCGCACCGCCTTTGTCGCCAAACCGTCCCTCACCTACGACGCCAGCGCCGACACGATGACCAGCAGCGACGGCACCGTCTACTCCCCCAACGACAACGGTCAGTTTGCTGACTCTGACGGCAACACCCTCAGCATCGGCTGGCGGGTACCCGTTGGCTTCCGCAACTTCACCACCGCCTTTGGCGACCAACGCTACTCCGGGCCCTTCTTGAAGATTCTCGCCTGGACTATCGCCTTCGCCTTCCTGTCCGTGGCAACCACCTTCCTGCTGGGGCTCTTCCTGGCCATCGTCTTCAACGACACCCGCCTCAAAGGGCGCAAAATCTATCGCACCCTGCTCATCTTCCCTTACGCCATCCCTGGCTTCCTGGCCGCCCTCATCTGGTCTGGCCTGCTCAACACCGACTTTGGCTTCATCAACACGGTGCTGCTAGGCGGCCATTCCATCCCCTGGCTGGCCGACCCCTGGCTGGCCCGCCTGTCCGTTATCGGTGTCAACCTGTGGCTGGGCTTCCCCTACATGTTCCTCATCTGCACGGGCGCCCTGCAATCCCTGCCCGGTGATGTCATGGAGGCAGCCAAAGTTGATGGGGCCTCCCCCTGGCGCACTTGGCGATCCATCACCATGCCCCTGCTGCTGGTGTCCACGGCCCCGCTACTCATCAGTTCCTTCGCCTTCAACTTCAACAACTTCACGCTCATCTGGATGCTCACCAAGGGTGGACCCGCCTTCCCCGGAGCGCAGGTGCCGCTGGGCGCCACCGACATTCTCATTTCCATGGTGTACCAGGTGTCCGGCCTGTCCGGCGGCGGAACCACCAACTTTGGCTTGGCAAGCGCCCTGTCCATCATCGTCTTCGTTGTGGTGGGCACCGTCTCTGCTATCGCCTTCCGGCAAACCCGCAAGCTTGAGGAGGTCATGTGATGACTACGCAACCCACTGGCACCCCCGCCACGGCTTTCACCGCTGAAACCATCCAGCAGCAGATTGCTGAAGCCCAAAAGATTCGCACCACAATGAAGCCCGCCAAGTGGGCGCGTGAAATCGGCTGGCGTCACATCATCGGGGTTGTCGCCGTCATTTACGCCATCTTCCCCATCGTGTTTATGGTGTCGGCTTCCCTCAACCCCGCCGGCACCATGACCGGATCAAACCGCCTGTTCAGCAGCATCGGCTGGGACAACTATGCCGCCCTGGGAACCTCTGCGGGCGGGGCTGCCGTGAACTTCTGGGACTGGTTTGTCAACTCTCTCATCATCGGCATCGCCACTGGTATTGGCACCGTGCTCATGGGGGCGGCTGCCTCATACGCTTTTAGTCGCTTCCGTTTCAAGGGCCGCCGGGCTGGGCTGACATCACTGCTGGTCATCCAAATGTTCCCGCAGATGCTGGCTTTTGTGGCCGTCTACCTGCTCATCATGACCATGGGGCACGTGTTCCCGGTGCTGGGTTTCGACTCGAAAATCTCTCTCATCTGCGTGTACTTGGGCGGGGCCTTGGGTGTCAACACCTTCCTCATGTATGGGTTCTTCAACACGGTTCCCATGGAACTCAACGAGGCCGCCATGATCGACGGGGCCACCCACACGCAAATCTACTGGACCATCATCTTGCGCATGGTCACACCCATTCTTGCCGTAGTGGGCCTGCTGAGTTTCATCAGCTCCTTTGGCGAATACATTTTGGCCAGCCTCATCTTGCCCAGGGTGCCGTCATCGACGCTGGCTGTGGGCTTGTACGGGCTGGTTTCCAACCAGACCAACGCCAACTGGGGCGTGTTCGCTGCTGGCGCGGTCATTGCCGCCCTGCCGGTACTCATCTTGTTCCAGTTGCTGCAAAAGTACATTGTGGGCGGTCTGACCGCCGGTTCAGTCAAGGGTTGATACCAGTCCTCTTGGGCAGGGTAAAGACCAGCAGGAAGGCGGTAACGGCCAGGACGGCAGAGACGGCTATCGCGTAGGCGGTAGACCGTTCGTAGGCTGCGGCCATCTGGGCGGCCGTTGTCCCTGCTCCCCCGCCCGCGTGCAGGGTGCCAAACAGGACCGACCCGACGATGGCGATACCTGAGGCTGCCCCCACCCGCTGGGCTGTTCCGATAACGCCCGACGCCGCCCCGGCCTCGCTGCGGTCCACGGTGGCGATAATGAACTGCTGGTTGGGGGCGATAAACAGGCCCGACCCGGTTCCGGCGATGAAGAGGGGGGCCAGCAGCATCCAGTGGTTGATGTGGGTGCCCGGCACCGTCCACAAAATAACCCAGACGGCCACCAGGCCGACAGCCACCATGGCCGTGCCGATGGTGAGCACCCGGCGGCCCATTTTCACTGCCAGCCGGGCCGTCTGCGAGGAACCCAGGATGGAACCCAGGGCGAAGGGCACCGACACCAGGCCGCTGGCCAGCGGCGCCTTCCCTAAACCTGCCTGCCACAAGACGGACAGGGCAAAGAAGATGGGCGTGAGGGCGCGAACGTAGAC
>JAITCK010000116.1 GCA_031283115.1 Cellulomonadaceae bacterium
TCTACGTGTGGTTTGCCGAAGTAGGCGCCGAAGTGACCACCATTTGGGCCAACTTCCAGGGCGCCGACCCCAACGCCGAACTGGTCGAAATCAACGTGCGCCCCGCCGTCTTCTACCCCGAAAAAAACCACCTCGACTACATCACCGTCCGTGGCTTCGAACTCACCCAGGCCGCCACCCCCTGGACGCCCCCCACCGCCGACCAGCCCGGCCTCATCGGCCCCAACTGGGCTAAAGGCTGGATTATCGAAGACAACGACATCTCCCACGCCAAATGCTCCGGCATCTCCCTGGGCAAGGAGGCCGCCACCGGTGACAACTTCGCCATTATTCGTGGTGACAAGCCCGGCTACCAGTACCAGCTGGAATCCGTGTTCACCGCCCGCGTTTACGGCTGGGACAAAGACCACATCGGCTCCCACATTATTCGCCGCAACGTTATCCACGACTGCGGACAAAACGGCATCGTCGGCCACCTGGGCTGCGTGTTCTCCCGCATCGAAGACAACCACATCTACGAAATCGCCCAAAAGCACGAGTTCTACGGATACGAGATTGGCGGCATCAAACTGCATGGTGCCATCGACGTGCAAATCATCCACAACCGCATCCACGACACCACCCTGGGTATCTGGTTGGACTGGCAAAACCAGGGCGTGCGCGTAGCCCGCAACCTCTTCTACAAGAACATCCGCGACATCTTCCTCGAAGTGTCCCACGGCCCCATCACCGTCGACCACAACATCTTCACCTCACCCCAATCCATCGACCTGTGGTCGCAAGGCAACGCCTTCGTCAACAACCTGGTCACCGGCGCCGTGCGCTCAGCCCAAGTGCTGGATCGGGCCACCCCCTACCACCTGGCCCACTCCACCGAAGTGGCCGGATACGCCTTCCACTACGCAGGCGACGACCGTTTCATCGGCAACCTCTTCCTCGGTGAAGAGCGCGGCGACGACTACGCCATGGGCAATGCCAAGTTTGTCGACATGTACGGTGCCATCAAGTACGGCACCGCAGGCTACGAGGGCTACCCCGGCACCTGGGACGAATACAAGTCCCTGGTGGGCGGCTACTCGGGCGTGGGCGACCACAAGCGCTACCACTTCCAAAAGCAGGCCGTCTACATCGACAACAACGCCTACGCAGGCATCGCCGCCCCCTTCGAAAAGGAGAACGGCGCCGTCGTATCCAGTGCTGCCGCCTCCGCAGTCCTCGTGGAAGACGGCGACGCCGTCTACCTGGAAACCTCCTTGCCTGCCGAGGTGGTTGACGGCATCCACGCTGTTGTCACTGGGGCCGACCTGGGCCGCGTCCGTATTGTCGACGCCGCCTACGAAAACCCCGACGGCAGCCCCGTTGTCGCCGACACGGACCTGCTGGGCGCCGCCAAAACCGCCGGGACTACCTACCCCGCTGGCCCCTTGGCCGCCCTGCCTGCAGGCGAATCCCGCATCCGCGTCTGGTAACACCCAACAACTACCCCTGGACAGTGGGGTAACACCACGAGGGGCCGAGTGCAACAGCACTCGGCCCCTCGTGTCATGCTCACTGACCAGTGCGGGTGGCGATGATGTTGCGGACTGTGCGGGTGAGGTTGGCCAGGGTTCGTTGAGTATCCATGGCCTCGGCTAGGGGGAGGGCAGACTGTTGGATGGAGAAGGCAGCCAGCAACACCTTGTCCATGTCGCCCAGGTTGTCGGCCACAGCGCCGCAAAGAGCGATAGTGGGCACCTGGTGGTTGGCGGCCAGCATGGCCATCCCGTAAGGCACCTTGCCGTTGGCGGTTTGGAAGTCCATCCGGCCTTCGCCAGTGAGAACCAGGTCAGCCCCAGCGATCTCCGCTTCAATGTTCAGCAGGCCAGCGATCTTGGTGAAGCCCGGCTCAATGTGGGCACCCAACACGGCGACAGCGCCGCCCAGACCACCAGCAGCGCCTGTTCCTGGGATGGACTGAATGTCCACGCCGCAGGCAGCCTTGACGGCTGCGGCTACGTCACGGGATTTGTCATCGAGGGCGGCGTTGATTTCATCTGTGCCGCCCTTCTGAGGGCCAAAGAAGCGGGCGAACCCGTCCGGGCCGGCATAAAAGTTGGTGACATCGGCCAGGGCGGTGATGGTGATGCCGTCAAAGGAGGCCAATCCGCTGAGGTCAAGGTCGCCGTCAAATACTGGTAGGGCCTTGCCGCGGGCACCCAGCCCGTAAAGGAGGCCCAGCCCTCCATCGGAGGTTCCCGTGCCACCCAAGGACAGGACAATCTCACTGACCCCGCGGTCTCGCGCGTCAAGGAAGAGAGCGGCCAGGCCTTCTGTTGTTGCCTCCATGATGGTTTGCGGGCTGGGGGTGATCTTGTCGATGCCCACCACGTGTGCGGCCTCAATGATGGCGGTGGATTTGCCTGTCCCGTCGTTGACCAGCAGGTAGGGGGCTTCGATGGGGCGGCCTAGCAGGTCAATGGTGTCGACGGTGATGATGCTGCCGCCAAGTCCTGCCTGTAGGGCGTCGAGTGTGCCTTCGCCGCCGTCAGCGATAGGGATGACCACAACCTGTGCGTCAGGTGCTGCCTGGAGCACTCCTGCCTGGGCTGCTGCCCCCAACTGTTCACTGGTTGCCGATCCTTTGAAGGAGTCAATGGCCACAACAATCTTCATGTTCCCACTGTACCCGTCCCAGGAATCGAAACGATACGATAGACTTTTTCGTGGCCGCCATCGTCGCCGGAAAAAGACACCCCCAGCGCAACCAGAACGAGGCACCGTGACCACCCCTGCAAGGCCCCTCACCCCCAGCGACCCCCGCTGGACTACCGCCCAACGCCAACGATGGTCACTCATCATCATGTTCGGCCTGTTCGGCCTGCTGGCAACCAGCTGGATGGGGCGCCTGCCCTCCATCCGTGACGCCCTCAACATCAGCACCGCCCAACTTGGCGCCCTGCTCATCGTCGGCGCCGTCGGCTCCCTCCTCTCCGTCACCCTGGCCGGAGCCATCATCATGCGCTACGGGTCACGAACCGTGCTCTGGTTCGGCGCCTGGGGAGCCCTAACCGCCATGATCATCCTCGCCGCCGGAGTCTTCACCGGATTCATGCCCCTGTTCATTGTGGGCCTGCTGCTCAACGGCCTCTTTGCCCCCTACACCAACACCACCATCAACCTGGAAGGAGCCCGGATCGAAAAATATTTGGGCTTCTCCGTGCTCCCCCACATGCACGCCGCCTTCCCCGTCGGCGCCGCCCTCGGATCTGCCTTCGCCGCCGCAACCGCCGCCCTCAACATCGACGCCACCTGGCACATCCTCACCGTCGTTACCGTCGTCGCCATTGCCCGCGTTCTACTCATCAACCCCGGCACCGCCCTAGCCGACCCCCCCAGCAAACGCACCGTCGTGCACGTCGACACCGAAGCCCCCGCCCCTGCACACGGCCAGGCTGCCCCCATCGGCAAAAAGGTGCGGCCTGCCGCCCTGGCCGCCTGGCTGGAACCCCGCACCCTGGCCATCGGCCTAGTCCTCTTCGCCGCCACCATGTCAGAAGGCGCGGCCGGAAACTGGCTCAACATCGGCGTCGTCGACGGGTTTGGCGTCGGCGAATCTGTCGGTGCCCTCGCCTACGGAACCTTCGTCGTATCCATGCTGTCCGTGCGACTGCTGGGCGTACAGTTGCTGCGCCGCTTTGGCCGCCTGCCCGTGCTCTACGTTTCCGGGGCAACCGCCGTGGCCGGACTTGTCGCCTTCGGCCTGTCCCCCCTACTGCCCCTGGCCTGGCTGGGCATCATCCTGTGGGGTATGGGTGCGGCAATGGCCTGGCCGGTCGCCATGGCCGCCTCCGCCGACGACCCCGCCAAAGCAGCCGCCCGCGTGTCCGTAACCAGCTCGTTCGCCTCCGTCGCCATGCTGGGTGCCCCACCCGTACTCGGCTTGCTCGCCCACTCGTGGGGGGTGCGCCAAGCCCTGCTCATCATCGTCGCCGCCCTGGCTGTCTCCCTGGCCGCCACCCGTGCAGCCCGCGAAGAAACCGTCGACAATGAAACGTTGGCCGATAGCAGCAGCGACAGTAACGACGGCAGCGATGCGACGCCTGCTACCCCAGCATTGCTGCCCGTCCGATAAGTCCTGCCCGATGACCGCTATCAGTTGAGGTCGATAGTGTCGGCAATCGACACCATCGTGTCCACCATCGCCCGCACGGCAACCGTCGGCTCATGGCTGGTGCGGCGGTAACGCACATACAGTTCACGCGAACCCAAGTCATCCATGCGCACCACCCGCACAGAATCACTACCGGTACCAGTCAAAGCCAGTGCAG
Organism: Cellulomonadaceae bacterium; assembly: GCA_031283115.1. Lineage (GTDB taxonomy): Bacteria > Actinomycetota > Actinomycetes > Actinomycetales > Cellulomonadaceae > Xylanimonas. Next base: position 4,308 of record JAITCK010000116.1, read on the forward strand.
GGATGAGCGCTACACCCTGCCCCACAGAAACCAGGGTGATGGTGGTGTCAAAGTCGTACATGGAGTGGCGGGTGTGAATCTTTGTGCCCAAGTTGCGGCCTAAACGCTGCACGGCCCGGTCGGCGGCAGTACCCGGCTCACCAGAGACAAACGTGAGGTCTCGCAGGTCATTGACGTTGTGCGGTACAGCCATGTCCACGGGAATAATCAGCCGCCACGGCTCGTCAAGCAGGTGCTGCTCAAAAGTTCCACGAGGCGGCTGCGGGATTACCTCTTCGTCACGCTCCAACAAAATAACGTCAAGATCGCCGGTACGCAGGTGACGCATAGCCACTTCAGGATCCTGCTCAAAAACTTCAATGTCAACGTTAGGGTAGTCGGCGGCCATAGGGGCCAGCGCTGGGGCGACAACAGCATGAGTAGCCGTGCGGAAGGCCCCCACCTTGACAGTCCCGGCCACACCATCACCCAAGGCGGCGATAGCCTGCTGGGCTTCCACCAGTTCCGCTTCAATACGTTCAGCCGTAGCAGCCAACACCATGCCTGCCGGAGTGAGAGTGACGCCGCGGGGGCCACGCTCCAACACTTCAAGCCCCTCTTCGGCTTCAAGCCGGGAAATCTGCTGCGATACGGCAGAAGCAGTGACGCCCATCAGTTCAGCTGCAGCCAGAACGCCACCAGCACGTTGCACGGCAAGAAGGAAAGACAAACGACGAGGGTCAGCAGGCATGAAGCAATGCTAAAGGTTGAGGGCTAAAGTTTCCTTGTATGTGGGTGCCTGACTTTCTGCCTGACTTTCAGCAATGGACCATCCCCTTGCAGCCAGACGACGAAGGCGACGTCATTGCCACCCTGGTGCGACGTGACCCCACCACCCGTCGAACCGTCTACAACCGCACCCATTCACCCATGCGGGCAGCCGCCTTCTCCCATGCCAGCCAGGATGAAGGCTTCGATGTGCTGTACGTCCACGGCTGGTGCGACTACTTTTTCCAAGTACACCTAGCCGACTATTGGGAACGGCAAGGAGCCACATTTTATGGGTTAGATCTGCGCAAATACGGGCGATCCCTGCGCGCCTACCAGACGCCAGGCTTCATCGACTCGCTGAAAACGTATGGGGAAGAAATCGAAGCCGCCCTAACCCTCATCGCTGCAGAAAATAGTGACAACGGGACGCCCCCGCAACGCCGACGGCTGGTACTCATGGGTCATTCCATGGGTGGCCTGCTGCTCAGCCTCTGGCTCAACGACAACCCAGGCCGGGCCGACGGCCTAGTGTTGAACTCACCGTGGCTGGAGTTTCAGACCGGCGCGGTAACCCGCCAAGCCTTAGACGGGGCGGTGCGGCTCCATGCCACCGTCAAGCCGCGCGGCCATGTTGTCAACCCTGACCGGGGCTTTTATTCGCGCTCCATCTCCACAAAATACTCTGGCGAATGGCAGATCAACGAAGCCTGGCGGCCTTTTGTCACTTGGCAGCCCACGTCTGCCTGGCTGCACGCCATCTTCAACGCCCACGACAAGGTTGCTAAAGGGTTGACCATCAGTGCGCCTGTGCTTGTGCTCATTTCCACCCGGTCAACAGTGCCCGTCCGATGGAGCGACGACATGCTGTGTACTGACACGGTGTTGGACGTGGCCGCTATAGCGCAGCGAGTCTCCCATGTGGGTTTGACAGTGACGCTGGCGCAGATCGAAGGAGCTTTGCACGATGTGACCTTGTCGCGCGCGGAAGCCCGCGCGCAGGTGTGGCGAGAAATGGACCGGTGGTTGAAAGGTTATCTTCCAGCGGTGGCGCCGGTCAGCGGGCCGCTAACTGAACCTTTACGTAGTCGACTATGGCGGTGGATGCGTCCTCAATCTCGCTGAGGCAGGCTTCAAAGTCGCTGGGGCCGCCATACCAGGGGTCGTCTACGTCGAGTACGGATTCGCTTTGCCATTTGGTGAGCGGCGGCTGGTCGGGGTCGAAGGACCGGTACATGCGGATGATGGGGCCGTCGACGAGACCGGCGCTGTCATCGTTGGAGGTGTCTGCGCCCACGGTGGAGGCTAGGCGGCGCAGCGTGCTGGCATGGTGGGAGGTCATGGGGAGGACGAGATCT
>JAITCK010000193.1 GCA_031283115.1 Cellulomonadaceae bacterium
CGGCAGCCCCCGTCCTTGCCTGGCCGTCATCGGAACGGCAGCCCCCACGGCCCTAGAACAGACCTGCATCCTGCTCGACACGACGGGGGCCGTAAAGGTCACCGTCTCCCCCGACGACCTGGCCAACCGCCTGGCATCGACGGCGGCCACGGCTGTCTCAACCATTGCCGACGCCCTGAACCAAGGCCGCGACGTGGCCCTCACCATCGGCCCTGGACAGGCTGACAGCGACCGGCTCCTATCCGGCCTGACCTGCATTGTCGGGGAAGCCATCGCTTCTTCATCGACCCAGGCCGATCTCATTCTCACTGGTGGCGCTACCGCCCGGGCCGTGCTTGACCGGCTGAATATCACGCATATGCAGGTCATTGCGGAAGTCCACCCTGGCGCCGTCGTCGCAGCAGTCACAAGTGAGGCCAACCCTGCCCAGGCTGCCGACGCTGCTGCTCAGGCCGCAACCGCCAGTGCTCGCAGCCAACTCATCGCCACCCGCCCCGGCAGCCACGGCGACACCCATTCTCTGGCCGCTATGCGCGCCAGCCTCACCCACCTACGCACCACCCGGAGACCCCATGAACGACATCACCACCACGCCTGAACCAGCCGCCCTGCCCGTTATCGCCGTGACCATGGGCGACGGTGCGGGCGTTGGCCCCGAATGTTGCGTGGCCGCCTGCCTCGACCCCAGCGTGCTGGCCGTCAGCCGCCCCATCGTCATCGGCGACCTCACCCGCCTGGAGCAGGCAGCCAGCATCTTGGGGCTGACCCCCCGCTTCCACGTCATCGACGATGCCGCCGACGCGGTAGATGCTGCCAACACCATCAACGTCATCGACCTGAACCTGCTCCCCGCCGACCTGCCCTGGGGTCAACTGTCTGCCGTCGCCGGAGACGCCGCCTACCAGTACATTGCCCGGGCTGCTGCCCTAGTCCAGGCCGGACAAGCCCAAGCCATTTGCACAGCCCCCCTCAACAAGGCGGCCCTGCACCTGGGCGGGCACATGTACCCCGGCCACACCGAAATGCTGGCCGCCCTGACCAACACGGACGAAGTGTCCATGATGCTGGCCACCCCCAAACTCCGCGTCATCCACGTCACCACCCACATTGGCCTCATTGACGCTATCGCCCGCATCGAACCCGGCCTGGTGGAACGCACCACCCGCCGCGGCCACGACGCCCTGGTCCGGGCAGGTATCGCCAAGCCCCACATCGGCGTCTGCGCAATCAACCCGCACGCTGGAGAAAACGGCCTGTTCGGCTACGGGGAAGAGGAAGAAAAAATCGCCCCCGCTATCGCCGCCCTCCAAGCCGACGGGATTGACGCCGTCGGCCCTCTGCCCGCCGACACGGCCTTCTTCCTGGCCGGGCGCGGCGACTACGACCTCATCGTCGCCATGTACCACGACCAAGGCCACGGCCCCATCAAGGTGCTGGGCATCGAAGAAGGCGTCAACATCACCGTAGGCCTACCCGTCATCCGCACCTCCGTCGACCACGGCACCGCCTTCGACATCGCAGGCAGTGGCCGTGTTGACACCCGGTCCATGTCCGAAGCCATGCGCCAAGCTGCTGCCCTGGCCTCCGTCCCCGCCTAGCCACGCCGCCTCCGACTGCCGCAGGCTCTACCCCACAACTGCGCCAGCACACGCGGTTGCACCAGTGCACACGACAAACCCCCGGCATCTCCTCGTAGAAGAGATGCCGGGGGTTTGCTGTATCAGCGAGGCAGACTAGCCGAGCACGCCCGTGGGAATCATCAGGGCGATGAGGATGAGGCTCACCACACCAGCAACGGCCTGTACAAAGGTGACGTACTTGAAGCCCTGCTTGGTGTTGAGGTTGTACAACTGGGTGGATACCCAGAAGCCCGAGTCGGACACGTGCGTGCCCACCATGGAACCAGATCCGATCAGCAGAGCTACAGCCAGCGGCGACAGGCCCAGAGCACCCATCATGGGGATAACCAGACCACCGGCAGTCATACCGGCCACGGTACGCGAACCGACAGCCGCCATGAGCACAGCCGAGATGAGCCAGGGGATAAGGATGGCCGGGAAGCCAGAGTCGGCAATAATCTCACCCAGGTGGTCGATGCCAGGGTAGGCGCGGATGACGTTGGAGAAACCGCCACCCATGGGGGTGACCAGCAACGGCATGAGGGCGATCATCAGGGCGCGACCCACCCAACCGTTGACAACCGTGTCGAGGATGCCCTTGGGCTTCTCACCCGTGTTGATCTCCGAGTACTTGAGCACGTTGTTCTTGAGGAGGGTTCCACCAAGGATGATGGCGCAAACGGCGGCCAGGAAGAGGGCCATATCACGCTGGCCAACAATGTCCATGAAGGTACGGAAGGCGTTGCCTTCGGCGACGTTGAGGTTGGTGATGGAGGCGCCAGCGATCAGGACGATGGGCAGGAGGATGGGCAGCACGGCGGTGAAAACGTTGGGCAGGCCCTTCTCCTTGATGATGAGACCCTGCCAGTCGCCGCCTTCATAGGACTCGATGCCCTTGATGTAGTCAGCCTTGGGCTCGATCCATTCGCGGTCAACCCACTTGCGCAGGATGAGCCAGACGGCCAGGTAGGTGACGATAGACAAGGCGATGGACCAGCCAATCATCAGGCCCAGGTCGGCGCCGACCAGCAGGGTCACGGCGAGGATGCCGGGGGTGGGGGGAACCATCGAGTGGGTCAACGAGGAAGCGAAGTGGGTCCACGTGGACATGGTGGACATGGACTTCTTTTTGCGCTTGGCAATCACGGACACGATGGGGGCCGCAAGCACCTTGGTGACATCGCCGAAAATGGGGATGGAGATGATGAAGGCGGCCAGACCAGTGGACAGTTCCAGGTTTTTGCCACGGAACAACTTGATGAAGAAGTTGGTCAGCGTTTTGATGGCACCCGTGTCTTGGATGGACACGGCAATGATGGACCCGAAAATGATGATGAGGCCGATAGACCGCATCGTGTTACCGAAACCTGTGGTGAACAGGTCGATGGTTTCTAGGAATCCGAAGCGGAACGCTAGGCCAGCGGCGAGGCCGGTGACGAAGAGCGCGAGGACGGGGTGAACCTTGAACTTCACGACGAGAAGCACAAGCAGTGCGATCGAGACGATCAGCACCGGGAGAAACAGAGACATGAGTGACTCCAGTGTCAGAGTTGTGGTGGCGTTTCATGTGAGAGCAGCAGAGCCCGCAATGAAACAGGAACGAAACACAGAAACTTCTGTGCGGCAGAACATTATGAATGTTTCTCCTGTTCTACGGCGACTTGTCGTCTGAAGTTCTTGATTTTTGCACGATGTGACCGGTTGTTTCCTGTGAGGAGCATCACAACGTTTCCAAATGTTTCACGATGTTTCGTTGAAAGTCATGCATCAACGGCCCAGCGCTCATGCTCTGCGCGCCGAATGAACTGACACGCTTCCCCAGGCATCTATCTTTACGGGATGCCCAGCACAGCCAGCACCCGCGCAGGCGCCAACCCAGGCTCTACCGCTGACGCTGCGCCAACAGAGCAGCACATCAACAACTTCGCTTCGCCCGTGCGGTTGGGTGCCTTCGCCGTGGTGGCCCTACTGCTGGTCTCCTTCAACCTGCGCATCCCCCTCTCCTCCCTGCCCCCCGTCATCAGCGAAGTCTCCGACGCCCTCGCTCTGACCCCAGCCGTGGCAGGCCTGCTCACCTCCGTGCCCGTCTTCGCCTTCGCCGCCTTTGCGGTGCCGTCGTCGTATCTCATCGGAAAAATCGGGCCAGAAAAAGCCATGCTGGCCGCCGTCTGCGGTGTTGCCGCAGGCCAGTTGGTGCGCGCCAGCGGCCACCCCGTCATTCTCATCATCGGCACCATCCTCATCGGCGCCTCCATCACCATTGGAAACGTAGCCGTCCCTGTCATCGTCGCCCGCGACTACCGGTCACGCAGCGCCGCCATTACCGGCGGCCACTCAGCGATGATGAACGCCGGTTCCACCTTCGCCACCATCTTCACCGCCCCCATGTCCCTATGGTGGGGTTGGCAGGCCGCCCTAGCATCATGGGCACTGGTTGCCATTGTTGCCGCCTGCGTGTGGGTCAAGCGAATGAGGGTAGGGTCTCGGTGGTTGAGCAGACATGCGCAAGGACCCAACCTTGACTCCACCCTGGTTCAACCGGCGACTTCTGCCGGGCAGGCCACCCCTAACGCCTTAGGTCGCCACATGGCTATCACCACAGCCCTGCTGGTGGTGGCCTTTTTTGGCCAATCTGGGGCGTATTACGCGATGACAGCCTGGCTACCGGAGATGCTGTCGGCAAAGTTGGGCTTAGACCTGGCTGCTGCAGGCGGCATGTCCTCCCCCTTCCAGTTCATGGCTTTAGCGGGGGCGCTGAGTGTGCCCTTTGCCCTTCACCGGGGCGTCCACGCCAAATGGGTGTCTTTGGCCCTGACCCTCCTGTGGATTTCCATGCCTGCTGGCCTGCTGATCGCCCCCCATCTGGCCGTCTTGTGGCTGGGTATGGCCGGTATCGCCCAGGGTGGGAACTTCACGCTCATCTTCTCGCTGGTGGCCTTGCGGTCGCCGTCGGTGGGGGCGGCCAGGCGGGCTGCCACCATCATTCAAACCGTCGGCTACGCTATCGCGGCGGCCATG
>JAITCK010000249.1 GCA_031283115.1 Cellulomonadaceae bacterium
CGTCGGCGTGGAGCCATTGGTCGCCGTCGTCACGCAGGGTCAATGTCACGTGGTCGATGAGGGGTTGGGGGAGGTCGGCTTCGTCGATGATTCGGCTGGCTCGTTCGGTGGTCACCACGGGGTCCATTCGCACGATGATGGTTTCTTCTGGCGCCCATAATCCGTCGCTGGCCTGCCAATACTGGAGGTCAAGGTAGGTGCGCACGCGCGGGTCAACATCATCAATGTGGGTAGTGTCGATGCTGGTGCGCACCGTGTAGTAGCCGGACAAGGCCAGGTCACCGGGGAAGTCCACGGTGGTGGTGCCGTAGGAGGAGGCCACCCAGCCTGCGGTGGTGACCGGTTGAGCGTCATCGGCTATCTCTTGCCCCCTGTGGGCGTAGGGACCGAATACTTCGCTGAGCATGGCCAGGCGCAGGGGGTCACCGTCTGGGGCCAGCCAGAGGTCACCTGCCACAGCGCCGCTCAATGTCACGTCATCGCTGAAGGAGTCACCCTTGTTGATGTGCTCGGAGGCAGCAGGCACGTCAGAGCGGATGGCAGGGCGCAGGCGAACCGCAGACGTCTCATCGACGAGGCCGTAGGCGTCCGTCCACGAGTCGCGGCGCAAGTATTTGCGGTTGCCTTCGGGCTGGTTGGCCCGGTGGATGGCAGCCACAAAGGTGTAATAGCCAGACTGCACGGCCATCCCGGCATCGACGGTGGCTGTGGCTCCGGCACCGGCCAGAGTCACACTGGCTGTTCCGGCAAGGGGTGCCCCTGCTGGTACGGCCGCGGCGACGGGCGGTTTGGATTCGAAGGGGCCGTAGGCGGTGACATCCACAACCACTGAGATGGGGCTGCTGGCCCCGAAGGGGGTCACCCAGATGTCGTTGTCGTCGACGGTAGTGGCCGGGTCGTTGAACACGCTAGAGACCAGGGTGTCGATGAGCCGGTCCCCGGAGTCGATGATCTGCTCGGCAACGGCTGTGGTGACAACAGGTTGGAAGAGCAGTTCCACATCGAAGGTGATGGCCGGGGATGACGTGCTGCCTGTACCACCCGAGTTGGTGGGGTAGATGACGTCTTGAGCGCTGGTGTTGGTTGCGTACAGGCCGTCAAAGCCGTAGCCGTTGGGGTAGGTGTAGCGGGCGTTGACGGTAACTTTGCCGGTGCCCGTAGCCGTCCATCGGGCGGTGAGGGCCGCTGAGCCTGTGGTACCGGTCAGGGTGGTGGAGCCGTTGGAGTTCCACACGGCTGGGCCGTCGATGGTCAGGGTGTAAGGGCGGCCTGCCACCCAAGTGTCCGGTTTTCCGTCATGGTTGGTGTCCCGGCCCACGCCAATGTTGCTGACAGACCCGCTGCGTTTGATACCGGCACTGTAAGAGTTGACGGTGACGGCGCCCCGGTAGGCGCCCACGCTGTTCCAGAGGGTGCGGGCGGCATCCCAGACTGCGGCTGGCCCGTGACTGACCATCATGGACAACATCTGTTGAATTTCTGCTTCGCTGCTGGGGGCGACGCCCCCCTTGGAATCTCCTCCGTCGTAGACAAAGTGGATGAGCATGGCGGCGGCCGCATTGTCTTCCGAGTCTGTCGAGTTTTTTGCTTCCAGCACTGACGTGATTTCGGCCAGCCGGGATTGGGCATCGGCAAATGTCGAATAGGTGATGCCTTTGGCTGCCAGCGCCCCTGGAAGCCAGGCGTCCCGCTGGCTGCGATTGAGGTAGGGGCCGTCCAGGCCGGTGGGGTTGGCGGTGAGGGCGTCAGGGTCGTAGATGTCGGCCAGGGAGACGCACCAGAGCCATTTGCCGTTGCGCGGGCCAACCGGCCGCATAGCGAAGTTGGCGAAGTGCGACCACTCCCCCGTCCAGGCGGAGGTGTCGAACACGTAGCCGGGGATGGCACCCGCTTCCGTCAGCGGCCCAGGAGTGAGGGCGACGGCTGGTGGGGCAAGCACAATGCTGGCTGCCAGGGCCAGGCTGGCAGCGATGGTCAGGGCCTTGCGCCGATGGATGTGCCGATGGGTTTGCTGGGTGCGTCGGTGGCTTGTCATGCCGCAGACACTGGCTCACCCGGCCCGCCTTCCACTGGGCTCAACCGTCAACCTGTGAATAACCCCCGCATGGGCCAGCCTGTGGGTAGATGAAGAGGCCCGAAAAATCAACGATCCCGCATTTTTGCGCAACAAGAAGATTTACTCAGCCAGCGCCCGACGAACACAATGCCCGCTGAAGGGCGCCCGTCACAATGCGCGACGTGTTGCCACCGCCTGGGCAAGCAGATCCAGCAAGGCTGCCGTCGTCTCAATGTCCATGCATTTGTCGGTGACGGACTGGCCGTACACCAGCGTGTCCAGCGGGCCAGGCTGCTGCGCTCCAGCCTCAATGAAACTCTCCATCATCAGGCCGGTAATTCCAGTTTCACCTGCGGCGATACGGGCCGCAAGTTGGCGAACCACCTCAGCCTGGCGAACATGGTCTTTGCCGGAGTTGCCATGTGAGGCGTCAATGACCACACCCTGACTGGCAGGCCCGTCCAGGCCTGCCGCGCGAGCAGCCTCAATCGACCGGGCCACCGTCTGCGCGTCATAGTTGGGGCCGCTACGCCCGCCACGCAAGATGACATGACAGTCCGGGTTGCCCAACGTTTCGACGGCGGCAGCCCGGCCCTGGGAATCAGTACCAAAGAAGGTGTGCTCACTGGATGAGGCCACACAACTGTCGATGGCGGTTTGCACGTCCCCGTCGGTAGCATTTTTGAAGCCGATGGGCATGGACAGGCCCGAGGCCAGTTGGCGGTGAACCTGCGATTCTGTGTTGCGGGCGCCGATAGCGCCCCAGGTGATCGCGTCGGCAATGTATTGCGGGCTGGTCGGTTCCAAAAACTCGGTGGCGGCAGGCACGCCCGCATCAAGCACGTCAAGCAGCACCTGGCGGGCCAGGCGCAGGCCGCTGTGAATATCGTGCGACTCGTCAAGGCGAGGGTCGTTGATGAGGCCCTTCCAGCCCACGGTGGTGCGGGGCTTTTCAAAGTAGACCCGCATCACCACAACAAGTTCGCTGCTCAGCGGCACGGCCAGGGAGGCAAGCCGTTGGGCGTAGTCAAGGGCGGCCGCTGGGTCGTGTACCGAACAGGGGCCGACAATGACAAGCAGGCGGTCGTCTCGCCCGTGGAGCACATCAGTGACTTCGCGGCGGCTGCCCTCCACCAGGGCGGTACGGGCAGAGCCTAAGGGTAGGTCTGCCAGGAAGTCCTGGGGGGCAGGCAGGGGGTCGAGGGCCCGGATGCGCAGGTTCGACAGCTGGGATTGGTGGGCGGTTGCGGGCTGCTGGGCAGGAGAGCCTGCGGGTGCGGCGAGGGAGTCACGATGGAACGACACCAGGTTATTCGATCATCTGCCGCCACCCACCGCACATCAGCCGTCACCAAACCGCCCTACAGCCTGTCCACGACAAGCATCTGCCGCATGGAAACCATGACAAAAACGACAACAGAAACGCCGCAACAGTCCTGCCGGTCCCTCTACGAACCGGCCACATCGTCTGGCGAACGCACCACCCGCATCCTGACAGGTGCGACCGGGTTGGCTGTCATGGGCGGGAATGTGAACCCCCCTGCCCCGCCAACTGGAC
>JAITCK010000090.1 GCA_031283115.1 Cellulomonadaceae bacterium
AAGCCCTGCGAGCCTTGGCCGTGCTGCTTCGCCCCGTCACCCCCAAGGCCGCCGCTGAGTTGTGGACCCGCCTGGGCGCCGACGTTGCCCTGGGTGACCTGGACGCCCAACCCGTCGCCTCTGCCGCGCAGTTTGGCGCCCTGCCCGTGGGCGCCACCATCACCAAGGGTGACCCCCTGTTTATGCGCATCAAAGATGAAACCCCCACCGCCTAGGTCAGGCATCCCTCCCGTCACGTCCAAGGAAAAGTTCACGGAAAAGTCCAAAGAAAAGTAGCCATGTCCAAAAAGAACAGGCCGCGCGGATACCCGGCAGACCCCACCCCAGCCCTGCCGGTGCCCGTCGTTGACACCCACACCCACCTGGACTCCGACGCCAGCGGCTGGCTGCCTGGCCCTGACAAACCCCTCATCCACGACGACGCCGACCCCTGGAAATGGGACGCCAACAACGCCCCCACCGTCGACGCTCAGATCGCACGGGCCGCCGCAGCCGGGGTAGACCGCATGGTGCAGGTGGGCTGTGACCTGCCGTCCGCCCGATGGACAGCCGACATCGTCACACAGCATCCCGCCCTGGTGGGCGCCGTGGCCTTGCACCCCAACGAAGCACCCATGCACGCCGGAACCCATGATGTTGGCCCCGACGGACTCGAACCAGCCGCCCGCGACCACTACGCCGTCCCCCTCGACGAGGCCATAGCCGAAATCGCGGCGCTGGCGGCATCCAGCAGCCGCATCCGTGCCATCGGCGAAACCGGCATGGACCTTTTTCGTTGCGGGCCGCAAGGAGCGCACACGCAACGCGAATCCTTCCGCGCCCACATTGCCATTGCCAAAGAACTCGACCTGGCCCTACAAATCCACGACCGCGACGCCCACGCCGAGGTGCTCGACATACTGCAACGTGACGGCGCCCCCGCCCGCACCGTCTTCCACTGCTTCTCAGGCGACGTAGAAATGGCCCGGCTCTGCGCCAGCAAAGGCTGGTTTCTCAGTTTCGCTGGACCCATCACCTACCCGGCCAACCAGCACCTCCGCGACGCCCTCGTTGAAACGCCGCTCGACCTGCTGCTGGCCGAAACTGACGCCCCCTACCTGGCGCCCGCCCCCTACCGCGGCCAACCCAACGCCCCCTACGTGGTCGCCCACACTGTGCGCGCCATGGCCGAAATCCGCCTAGCCCCGCTAGAAGATTTATGCCAAGCCCTGTCTCGCAACTCTGAGCGAGCCTTCGGTCAATGGTGACCGGCAGTCCGACGCCATAGTGTGTATGACGGCGGTCACGCAGGCCTGACAAGCGGGCTTACGGAGACGCTAAAACGCAGGTGACAGCCTTGCGATACCTGGGCGACAGTCAGTTGGCCTGGCAGGCAGACCCGCCGGTAGCGTCGTGATCCGTTTGTGATGTTTTCGCGGTTTGAATAGCCGCAACCACCACAACAGCCCCGTTGTCTACCGTCTGGAACCCCTGTGACTGACTTCCGCGACACCATCGACCTGACCATGACCGACACGGTCAGCCTCGACGTCAACGACATCAACGACGCCCGCGACGCCATGCCCGCCCTCGACGAGATGCCCACCCGCGCCCAGCGCCGCATCACCGCCCATGACATCCGCCGCCACCAGCGTGCTGAACGGTTCGCCCCCGTCACCTCTGTACTCAACGCCCTGGCCCGCACCCGGCTCGCCGCAGGCATTGAGATAGCCATCCGCCGCAGCGCCACCGGCCTGGCTGCCGCCTCCCGCCACAAAACAGCGGTCGCAGCCAGCGCTGTTGCCGTCGCCCTCATCGCAGGCGCCATCGTCGTCACAAACGCTGTCAAAACCATCACCATGGACGTAGACGGCCAAGTAACCCAGTTCTCCACCTTCGCCCGGTCTGTGGACAGCCTGCTGGCTGGCCGTGACATCGAGTTAGGCGCCGATGACATTGTCTCGCCTGCCCTTGACGACCGTCTGGTCAGCGGTGACGTTGTTGTGATCCGCTTTGGCCGCCAAGTGACCTTGTCTGTTGACGGGGAAAAAACTGACGCCGTCATCGCCGCCCTCGACGCCTCCGACGTACTGGCCCTAGCCGCTCACCGTGGCGCCGACGTGCGTCTGGTCGCCTCCCGGGCCGGAGGCCGCACCCAACTGCCCATCCGCTTGGCAGCAGGCCACAACCCTGCCGTGGCTATCGTCGCCGATGGCCACGCCCACACTGTCACTTACACGGGCGGCGACGCAGAAGACCTCATCGCCTCCGCAGGCATCACCCTCGAAGACACCGACATCGTCACCGTCATGCCTGCCAGCCGCCTAGACGTCACCATCAACGGCGACCAGCCGGTAGACGTGGCCATCGTCGTGCAGCGCGTAGCCGTCCATTATGTCGCCTACACCGACACTGTCGCCTACCAGAGCGAAACCCGCACCGATTCGGGCCGGTTCTCAGACCTGCCCGTTGTTGTTGTCCAGCGCGGTCAAGCCGGAGAAGTCACCCGCACCTACGCCGTGACTACCGTAGACGGCGCAGAGACCGCCCGCGAGCGCGTCAGCGAAGAGGTGACCGTCGAACCCGTCACCCACATCACCTCCCGTGGCACCCGCACCCGGCCCACCCCGCCGCCCGCCGCCGCTGGTGGCGCCACCTACACGGGCGGCAACATTCCCGACTCCGTGTGGCGGGCACTGGCCCACTGCGAATCCGGTGGACGCCCTCACGCCGTGTCTCCGGGTGGACGTTTCCACGGGCTCTACCAGTTCTCCGTAGCCACCTGGCGGTCTGTGGGCGGCCAAGGCTTGCCCTCGCAAGCCTCACCGGCAGAACAGCGGCAACGCGCCGTCGCCTTGCAGGCCCGGTCCGGTTGGGGGCAGTGGCCCTCCTGCTCGCGTCGCATCGGCGTGCGCTGACGTGTTACGTACCGATGGTGATTGCTGACGTTCGCTGCCCCATCGGACAGACGCTGATTTAGGCTGATGCATCGGCCCTGACCGGAACCCCGTCGACTACCTAGTGCTACCCAGTCGGCGGGGTTTCTGCGGCCTGAGTGGTGGATTTGGGGCCACCCAATTCCACTCAGAGGCGCGTTCTGAACACTCAGATGGCGCAAAATGATACTGTGCGACGGTTT
>JAITCK010000029.1 GCA_031283115.1 Cellulomonadaceae bacterium
CAGCAATACCGTAGGCGCGCACCGTTTCGGCGCCGACCACGGCCTCTGACATGGCGCCAAGCAGCAGACCTGTGCGTTCCCTCACCCGCATAAACCGGCCCCGCACATAGGGGGCACCAAGGCGCAAAAGCAGGTAGAGGGGGATAAAGCAGCCCCACACCACTAGCGCCAAAGCCCAAGAGAACCGGACCATCAGCACGGTGGCGACGGCCAGTTGCAGGCTGGATACCACCAGCATGATTCCACCGAAGGAAACAAACTGGCTGATAGTGTCGATATCGCTGGTCACGCGGGACAGCAGGGCGCCGCGTCGCTCCGTGTTTTGCGTCAGCGCAGACAGGTCATGGATGTGCCGGAAGGCCCGGATGCGCAGGGAGGCCAGCCCGGCTTCAGCCCGCCGCACCAGGCGGACGTTCACCATCGCTGAACACAGGGCGGCCAGGCTCAGGGCCAGCACAGCCACCGTAATGGTGACGGCGATACGACCGCCATCAGGGCCACCATCTGCGAGGATGCCATCGTCAATGACATGTTGAACGGTCAACGGCACAACGATGCGACCGGTAGCCGCCAGCACTGCCAACAGCAGAGTCCATCCGATACCGTGAAGAAGTTCAGGGCTGAGTTGAATACCGCGACGCAAGGTGTCGAGGGTGCCGAGGTTACTGGAGGCTTCAATACGGGATCGGTTGTCAGCCTTGCGTCTGTCGGCGTTGGCCTCGCGGGTTCCGGTGGCAGTGGTGGTGTCGCTCATCGGGCCGCCTCCTCATCGGCGCGGCGGCGGGCCTCTGCCTCATAGGCAGTGGCGATGCCGCGGTAGCCGGGGTCGCGGGCCAACAGGTCATTGTGGGTTCCCACGTCAACAATGCGCCCCGCCTCGATGTGGATGACAGTGTCTGCAAGCGCGACAGAACTCATCCGGTAAGCCACCAGCACCACGGTAGGGCGGGAGGCCGACAGGCCGCCAAAGGCGCTGAGAATGTCGCGTTCAATGCGAGGGTCAACGGCGCTAGTAGCATCATCGAGCAGGAGCAGGCGGGGTGCCCGGATGAGGGCGCGGGCAATGGCCAAGCGTTGCCGCTGCCCGCCCGACAGGTTGGATCCCCGCTCCCCCAACTGCGCATCCAAGCCGCCAGAAAGGCCAGCCACCACATCATCAACGCGGGCCCGCCGCAAGGCCGCCCACACGTCATCGTCGCTCCACCGTTGATCGTCGTTGTCACTCAACGTGACGTTGCCGCGAACCGTGTCTTCAAAAATGAAGGTGGATTGGGAAACGTAGGCGACGGTGCGGGCGATCTCACCGTCGCGCAGGTTCCGCAGGTCAACCCCGTCGATAAGGATGCGGCCAGTAGGGGGGTCAGCCAGGCGGGCCAGCAGGCCCATCAGCGTTGTCTTCCCGGCCCCCGTCGAACCAACAATGGCCACCGTGGTGCCCGGCGTAATAGTGGCGTTGATGCCGCTCAACAAAGTGATCGGTCCGCCCATGTCACCATCGGGCGCCCCTGGAACACGGGATGCGCCAGGAACGTCCAGGCTCACATTCTCCAAGCACACTTGAGCCCCCGCTGCCGACTCAGGGAGAAGCGCGTGGCCGGGCGTCAACTCGCCGGGACTGTCCACCACAGCGGCAATACGGTTATACCCCACCAGGGCGCGGGGAATCTCCCCCAACACCCAGCCGAAACTGCGCACAGGCACAGACATGAGGGTGAGCAGGTAGGCGGCAGTCACCACGGCCCCCGTGTCGATGTGGCCACGGGAGGCCCGGTAACCGCCCACCGCCAACACAATGAGTGTGCCAATATTCGGCAAAATATCAATAATGGGGTCGAAAGTGGCCCGCACCGCCCCCACCCGCGAGTTGGCGTCCCGCAAGCGCAATGCAGACCGAGCAAAACGGTCAGTCTCCTTGGCTGCCGTACCCAGGGACTTGACCAGCAGAGCCGCCTCGAAACTTTCGTGGGCGCTATCAGACACTTCCCCACGCAGGCGCTGTGCCGCCATAGCGGCCGGGCTCATATGTCGTTGAAAGATGACGTTAGCCGCCACCATCAAAGGCCAGACAATCAGGGCAGCCAAAGCCAGCCAGGGGTCGGTAACCAGCAGCACAACGGAAGCAATCGCCATCATCACCACCACACCCAAGGCGAAGGGCAGGGGATTGAATACGCCTGTGGCTGCCTCCACGTCAGCGCTGACGTGGGCCAACAGTTGACCTGTGGGGTGGGCACGATGCCAAGACATGGGCAGGCGTAAAAAGGCTGCAATGAGGCGGCGGCGATGGTCGGCACCCACATCAACAAAACCCCAGCCACCCCAAATGCGTCTACCACGCACGCCAAAAGCCAAGGCCACAGCGACAACCGCCATGACCAGGCCCGCTTGCCAGATGCGGCCCTGGGCAGGAAGGTCACCGGAAATCGCAGGAACCACCACGGACTGTGTCGCCCAGCCCACCGTCATACTGACGGCCACCGTCATGCCACCAAAAAGGGCTGAGAAGGCGACAGCCAGCACGTAGACACGCGGGGTGGCCTTGACGCCCCGCCACATGATTTGGCAGGCCCGCCGGGTGGTGGAACCGGTCAGAAGCATCGTCGCAGGTTGGTGGTTTCGCTGGCTGGCCTGCAAACCCTGCACACCGTGCGGGGCCACCGGTTTGTGCTGCCGTGTGCTCATCGCACCTCAAGACCGGCGGCCCGCATGGCCGCCTTGACATCGGCGATGGTCAACTGGCCAAAGTGGAAGACAGACGCGGCCAGCACGGCATCGGCTCCAGCCTGGGCGGCGGCCACAAAATGGTCTACTGTGCCCGCCCCACCAGAAGCAATGAGAGGAACAGACACGCGGGGCCGCACGTCGGCCAGCATGTCCAGGTCGAAGCCGTCACGGGTGCCATCGGCGTCCATAGAATTGAGCAGAATCTCCCCCGCCCCCAAGGCGCAGGCCCGCTCAGCCCAAGCGATAGCGTCGATGCCGGTGCCCTGGCGGCCGCCATGCGTGGTCACCTCATAGCCCGACTCAACACCCCACACGCCTGCTCGCTGCGCTGCGCGGGCGTGCGGGGACCCCGAAAAATCAGTGCGTGTATCACCTGTCACCCGGCGGGCGTCAACGGACAGGACTAGCACTTGGGAGCCGAACCGGTCAGCGATCTCTGCCAGCAGGTCAGGCCGGGCGATAGCAGCCGTATTGACGCCCACCTTGTCTGCCCCGGCCCGCAGCAGGCGGTCCACGTCATCAACGCTTCGCACTCCCCCACCCACCGTCAACGGCACAAACACTTGCTCTGCCGTGCGAGACACCACGTCCATCATGGTGTCGCGGCCCCCCGAAGACGCGGACACGTCAAGGAAGGTCAACTCGTCGGCGCCTTCACGGTCGTAACGGTCGGCCAGTTCCACCGGGTCACCCGCATCGCGCAAGCCCATGAAGTTGACACCCTTGACCACCCGGCCAGCATCAACGTCCAAACAGGGGATGACACGAATCGCAACGCTCACGGCGCAAGTGTGGCACAGGGCAAAGACATTGAACCCCGAAAAGGGTGACGCCGCACGTCACCCTGGCTAAGTGCAGCGACGGAACAGTCAGAGGGAGGCAATAAGGCTGTCCACTCGGTCATCAACGGCAGCGAAGGGGTCAGTCAGGGTGACGGTTTGGTCGGTGGTAGTGACTTTGAGGTGGGTCCAATCGACCATGTAGTCACGGCGGGCCGCCTGAGCAGCGGCGATAAAACGGCCCCGCAAGGCTGCCCTGGTTGTCTGCGGAGGCTGCGTCACCGCCTGGGCCACATCGTCGTCGCTGATGACACGCTCAACTAGGCTGCGGGCAGCCAACAGATTATAGAGGCCCAGGGTAGGCGACAGGTCATGGTAGGCCAGGTCAAGGCGGGCGACTCGCGGGTCGGCCAGGCCGTCCACCTCGTCAAGGCCCATCTTGTGAAGGTAACGCTCAATGAGCCGCCATTTGATAACCCAATCCAACTCCCGATCCACGCCCCGCAAGTCGCCGGTTTCGATAGCGTCCAACCCGCGCTCCCACAAGTCAAGCACTGCTGCAACAGGGGGCGTCATCTCGCATCCCCCGTCGGACACAAACTGTTGCACCAATGCCAGGTAGCCGCGCTGCAGGTCCAAGGCGGTGCTGCTGCCCCCATCGCGCAGCGGCAGGGCGATCCGGCCTGTGCGATCACTGCTGACCGCCCGGATAGCGCGAGCCGGATTGTCCAAGGTGAGGTCAGGCAGGCGCAGCCCGGCTTCAATGGCGTTGAGCAGCAAAGTCATGGCGCCAACTTTGAGCAGAATGGTGGGTTCGGCCAGGTTGGAGTCGCCAACAATGATGTGGAGGCGACGGTAGTAAGCGGCATCGGCGTGGGGCTCGTCGCGGGTGTTGATCATGGGCCGGTCGCGGGTGGTGGCCGTGGACACTTCCGTTGCCATGTGGACGGCCCGTTGGGACAGCACGTAGCGGGCTCCGGCAGGCCGCCCGTCACCTCGACCAGCAGCATGGCCGTCAGCGCTGTGACCGTCAACGCGACCATCAGGCAGGGTAGGCAACACTTTTCCGGCCCCCACCAGCAGGTTCCTTGTCACAAGGAAGGGGATAAGGGCGTCGGTGACGCGGGCTAGATCAACGCTGCGGGCTAAGGAATAGTTTTCGTGGCAGCCAAAAGAATGCCCGGCAGAATCAGTGTTGTTTTTGAAGGCGTGAATGGTGGCAGTCGACCCTCCACCACCACCGCCTGCACCACCGTCGCTTCCGGTGATGCCGTCGCCGTCAAGTTGGGCTTGGGCCTGGGCTACCAGGTCTGCAACGATGCGCTCCCCCGCCTTGTCTTGCGCAATAAGCCCAGGCAAGCTGTCACATTCAGCGGTCGCATATTCGGGGTGAGAACCCACGTCAAGGTAGAGGCGGGCGCCGTTGGGCAGGTAGGTGTTGGTTGACCGGCCAGCAGCAACGATGGGGCGGAAAAGGCGGCGGGCCACCTCATCGGGCGTCATCGGCGGTGAACCGGCGCAAGTCACCCCAAACTCGGTTTCCAAGCCGATAATGCGGCGGACTGTCACCGCCTACTGCCCGCCCTTTTGGACAAAGCCACGCACAAACTCTTGGGCGTTGACCTCCAACACGTCGTCAATCTCATCGAGGATAGCGTCAAGGTCGGCGGCGGCGCTGGTGACAGTGGGCGACGCGGGAATAGGGCTGTCGGCGCCGTCGTCGGCGAAATCGTCGTGGCGTTGACGGCTTATGTGGGTCTGCTCTGCCATGCTCCAACCATAAGGTGGGACATGAAAGCCATACCGGCGAGACATGCGGGAACGACATGCAGAAACCTGGCGCCGCACCGGGCGCCCTGAAGGGATGACAGTGGACAAGGGGCAGCAGTCGTGGCGGCGGCGCACCGCCACGGTGGCCTGCACCCTGACTGCTGCCGCCCTGCTGGTCAGCGGTACTGTCGCGCCTGGAGCGGTCAGCCTCATGGACACGTCCAGGCCTCCGCTCAGCGCCCAATGGTCTGCCCTTGAACTGCTCAAAGACACGGCAACCCGGGCTCCCGGCCATGCCACACTCATGCTGGATGACAGCACGGTTGTGCCGTTTCCGCCCACCAGCGCAGCCCACCTGACCCGGCCTGCCGCCCTCGCCCAGGCGGCTATCGCCCCGCTGACGCTGGTTGCGGGGGCATACGTGTCGATGGTGGAGCCGCAAGACCTTTTCGACATGTTGACAGTTGAACCTGCCAGAACTGCTCATATTCCAGCAGTAACTGGCGGGACCATCACCCCTTCTGCCGCCAGCCTGTCGACAAGCAACCTGACGACAAACCGCCTCGACGTTCCCGCACCCACCAGTGTCACAGCCAGCGACATGACGCTGCGTTTTGCCGACGACGCCCTCCACGCCCGCATCGACGCCATTGCTGCCGCCGCAAACGTTGCCCCCCACCCCCGCATCATCATGTCGGGTGTGGTGGTAGCCCAGGGTGCTCCCGGCCTGGTGGTTGACGTGGAGGCGGCCCGCAACACCATCGCTACCGTGCTCACTGGCAGGCTGGCGGGGTCGCGGCAGGCTGCCGTGCTACTGCCCATGACGGAGGTTCCGTTCCCTGTGCGTGAAGTATCCCCTGGCGCCTTCAACAGCCCCGATACCATCCACTTGACCTTCGATGACGGGCCAGGCGCCCACACCGAAGAAATCCTCGACATCCTTGCCGAACATGAGGTTCACGCGACCTTCTACGTGCTGGGTGGCCGCCTGGACGGCAACGAGGGCACCATCAGCCGGATTCTGGCCGACGGGCACCGGCTGGGGAACCATTCGTGGGGCCACCCCAAGTTGTCCACCCTGTCCCGCGCCGCCATCGACACCGAAATAGTCAACACCCAACAGCGCATCGCCGATATCACCGGCGTGTTCCCCACCGCCTTCCGCCCCCCCTACGGTGCCCTCAACTCCGACGTGGTCGCCGCCGCCGACGCAGCCATGGTGTCCATCGACTTGTGGACCTGCGACCCGGAAGACTGGCGCAACCCCGGCGGCGACACCCTGGCCGACCGGGTGATTGCCTGCGCCCAGCCGGGCACAGTAGTCCTGTTACACGTTCTCAACCAGAGCACGGTGGATGCCCTGCCCCGCATCATCGCTGACCTGCGCGAGCAGGGCCTCAACTTCGACTGAGTTGCCGCAATTGACGCCGCCGCCAGCGATGCCGCTCAACTTTTCCGCACTGAGGTAGGGGTCAGGCAGGGTTGTGCGTTGAGCCAGGCGGCTGCTCGGGCTGGTGACGATGATGTTGTCCCAGGTAACCGACACGATACGGTCTGGCAGGTGGGTGACAACTTGGCCGCGAATAGAGGCCCGGGTGTCCGATGGGGGCCGGGTGTTTGCCTGCTCAACCTCGGCATTGCTGACGATGGTGTCCACGGCACCTGCTGCTGTCAGGCGGGCAGCCAAGCCTTTACCGGGGCGCAGGTCTGCCCATTGGAGGTCGGCTGCAGCCAGTTTGGGGTCACCCCAGGCCAGGCCGTGCCGGGCCTGCATCGCCTCGAAGAGCCGGAGTTTGGCCACCCACTCGACCTGCCCCGCACACGAGTCCCGGTCGGTAGCCAGACGGCCCAGCAGGGACGTCCAGTAGGCCAGGGCGCGGGCGTCATCGTCATGGCTGTGTCCGATGTCGGCGACGGCATCGGTGACGATGGAGGCGTAAGCCTGCTGAATAGCCAGGGCGGTCATGGTGCGCCCGTCGGCTAGGCGCAGGGGTCGGGTCAGGGCCAGGTCGCGGGAGACCCGCTGGACATCGCCCACCGGGTCGGCTAGGCGCAAGGCTTCCAGGCGGCTGCGGGCGGCCACTCCAGCAGCCTCCAGGGCGTCCAGGTTTTCTAAGATGGTCAGCACTAGGGAGGTGGTGCCCATTTTCAGCCAGGTGGGAACCTGGAAGCAGTTGGCGTCACCGATGATGAGGTGGAGGCGGCGCCAGCGGCGGCGGTCGGCGTGAGGTTCGTCGCGGGTGTTGACGATGGACCGGCGGGCCGTGGTAGCCAGGCCGGTCAAGGTTTCGATGTAGTCACTGCGTTGGGCGATTTGGAAGCCGGGTTCCTCGCTGCGCTGGCCCAAGCCCACCCGCCCGGAGCCCGCAAAAACCTGGCGGGTGACCAGGAAGGAGGCGATAAGATCCACCATCGTGTCAAAGTCCAGGGCCCGGTCTACCAGGTAGTTTTCGTGGGTGCCGTAACTGGCCCACTTGCCGTCCACGTTGTTTT
>JAITCK010000050.1 GCA_031283115.1 Cellulomonadaceae bacterium
CCAGAGGAAGGCGGCCAGTGTTTTACCTGATCCGGTGGGCGCAATAACCAGCGCATGTTTGCCTGCCCCGATAGCCTCCCAGGCTCCCAACTGTGCCGCAGTTGCCCCCTCGAAGGCCCCGTCGAACCAGGCGCGCGTCGCAGCGCTAAACCGCTCCAGCGGCGCGGGTAGCGATGGCGGCGGCGTGTTCATGCCCTAAGTCTTGCACCAGCCACCGACATTGGATGGGACAGAGCAGACAAAACGCTGTTGACCCGCGCAAATACTTCGCTAACCTCCGGCCATGCCCACCATTAGCGCCAGCGGTGTCACGCTGCGATGATCGCCATCCTCACCGGCTTTACCACCATTGGCATCATTATCGCCGTAGGGTATGGGGCGCTTCGTTGTGGTGTTGTTGGCACGGGTGCCCGTGACATGCTCACCCGCTTAGCCTTTTTCATTGCCATGCCTGCCCTGCTGGTCAACGTTGTGGCCGAGGCTGACCTGGGCGACCTGCTGCGCCTGCCCCTGTTCATCCAAGTCATTGTCATTGCTGTTGCGGCAGGCATTTTTCTGCTGGCTAACCGCCTCTGGCTGCGGCTCAAAGCTCCCGAGGCGACCATCGGAACCTATGCCGCGTCGTACATCAACGCCGCAAACATCGGCATCCCGGTTGCTGTCTATGTGCTGGGTGATCCTGCGGCCACCGTGCCGCTCATGCTGCTGCAATCGCTACTTTTGGGCCCCCTAGCGATCATGCTGCTTGACTTGTTGACGGCCGGGCGGGTGTCCTGGCGTTTTGTACTCACCCAGCCCCTGCGCAACCCCATCATTCTTGCCGCCATTATTGGTGTGGTTCTGTCGCTGACAGGTTGGCGCCTGCCCTACATGGTTGATGCGCCCTTGCGGCTTGTTGGGGGAGCGGCCATTCCTATGCAACTGCTGGCCTTTGGCATGTCCTTGTCCGGGGCCAGGCTGTTGGGGCCGCAGTCGGCTAGGCGGGCCGCTGCTGTTGCCGCCTTGGTCAAAGTGGTGGTGATGCCGGTGTTGGCTTTTGTGGTGGCCCGGTTTGTTTTCCGTCTCGATGACGTGTTGGTGTTTTCGGCTGTTGTGTTGGCTGGTCTGCCCACAGCGCAAAACGTTTACAACTATGCGGGGCGGTTCCGGCGTGGTGAAATCTTGGCCCGGGACACCATCTTGCTAACGACTGTCATGTCACCTGTGGTGTTCATTATTGCGGCAGCCCTGCTGCGTTGATGGCGGCGTGTTGTACTGATGGTGTGGTGTGCGGCGGTGTGGGGGAGTTTTTCATTGCACGATGCGACAGGCTTGGGTGGGTGCATACCTGAGATGTGGCAGGCTTGTGGGGTGCGTTTACGGGAGTTCTGGCAGTTGGTTGATGAAGTGTTTGGCCCTGCCATTGGCCGGTCTCTGGCCCGTGAACAGGTGTTGAGCGCTCTGGGTGGGCGCACCCCCCTTGAAGCCTTAGATGCCAACTGGGAGCCCCGCGATGTGTGGCACGCTTTGTGCGACGCTATGGACGTGCCCGATGCTCGGCGTTGGGGTGACAACATCGACCGTAAGGCCCCGCCCCGGAGCCGTTAGCGCACACCCTGGCCCGCATTGACCTTGCGTTTGCGCTGGTTGCTACTGATTTTATTGTCCGATGGCGGACGATGGCAGGTTGATGACGTTCCGGCGACAGGAAAAGACAACACGCCGGACTGGCTGCATGTTTTAGAACATAAGTATGACTATGATCTATGCACAGGCACGGGTTTTGGAACCTTATCCACAGGGTGAGGGCCGGAGGATGCGTCCGTGTCGGTGGCATGGTTTAGGTTCACCCCTGACCGGTCATCACAACTTCGGCGCCGACACTCAGGCCGACGCCCCAAGCAGCAAAGGTGGCAATCATGCCCGCACTGGCAGACCGCGACAAGGCTCTGGAAGCCGCGCTCGCGCAAATCGACAAGAACTTCGGCAAAGGCTCCGTGATGCGCCTGGGGGATGAGACGCGGGCACCTGTCGCCGTTATCCCCACCGGGTCTATCGCCCTAGACGTGGCTTTGGGTATTGGCGGCATCCCGCGTGGCCGTGTCATTGAGGTCTACGGCCCCGAATCCTCCGGTAAAACGACGGTAGCCCTACATGCGGTGGCCAACGCCCAGCGCGCGGGTGGTATCGCAGCCTTCATTGACGCCGAGCACGCCCTGGACCCGGAGTACGCGAAGAAGCTCGGTGTGGACACGGACGCCCTGCTGGTCTCCCAGCCGGACACCGGCGAGCAGGCCCTCGAAATCGCCGACATGCTCATCCGGTCTGGCGCCCTGGACATCATCGTCATCGACTCCGTGGCGGCCCTGGTGCCCAAGGCGGAGATTGAGGGCGAGATGGGCGACAGCCACGTTGGCCTCCAAGCCCGGCTCATGTCCCAGGCCCTGCGCAAGATCACCGGTGCCCTCAACGCCTCGGGTACTACGGCCATCTTTATCAACCAGTTGCGCGAGAAGATCGGCGTCTTCTTCGGTTCCCCAGAGACAACAACGGGCGGTAAGGCCCTGAAGTTCTACGCCTCCGTTCGCCTGGACATTCGCCGCATTGAGACCCTCAAAGAGGGCACGGAACCTGTGGGCAACCGCACCCGCGTCAAGGTGGTCAAGAACAAGATGGCCCCCCCTTTCAAGCAGGCCGAGTTCGACATTCTCTACGGTGTCGGCATCTCCCGTGAAGGTGGCCTCATCGACATGGGCGTCGACCACGGCTTCGTGCGCAAGTCTGGCTCCTGGTTCACCTACGAGGGTGACCAGTTGGGGCAGGGCAAGGAGAACGCCCGCAAGTTCCTCATCGACAACCCGGCCCTGGCTGACGAGATTGAGCGTCGCATCAAAGTGAAACTGGGCATTATTGCCGATGACTCTGCTGCTGGGGTTGCAGACGGTGGTGCCGGGGAGGGCAACACGGCTCCCGCGCCCACCATGACAGCAGAATCCAAGGCGAAAACCGCTGCAACCTCCCAGAAAGTCACCGCCGCCAAGGCTCCCGCCAGCAAGGCTGCCCCTGTGGCCTCGGTTGCCGCTGACATGAAGGCGCCCTTCTGACCATGACCACGCTGCCCTGGACCTTAGACGCCACCGCCGATCAGGCCCAGGGCAGGCGGTCTCGGCGCCGTCAACAACCCCGTGCGCCACGCCGCAGCGTGATTGAACGCCTTGACGCGGGCGAGATTACGGAAGAAGAAGCCGTCGACCTGGCCCGTGAGGCAGTCCTTCGCACCCTGACTGCCGCGCCCAAAAGTCGCCGGGAGTTAGAACAATCTTTGGCCCGCAAGGGCTACCCGGATCAGGTGGCAGGGCAGGTTCTCGACCGGCTGGCCAAGGTGGGCCTCATCAACGACGCCGACTACGCCGACCTCATCGTCCGCACCCGTCACAGCGAGCGTGGCCTGTCCCGCCGAGCCATCGCCGTCGAACTGCGCCGCCGAGGCATTGACGCAGACCAAGCCGCAGCAGCCCTCGACCAGATCGACGACAATTCCGAACGGCAAGCCGCCCGTGCTCTCGCCGAAAAACTCGTCACCAAAAACCGTCACTGTGACAAAGATGTTCAAGTCCGCCGGGCCGTCAGCGCCCTAGCCCGTCGCGGCTACAGCCCCTCCCTGGCCTACGACGCCGTCAAACAGGCGTTAGAAACCCAAGAAATGCCAGAGTGGGACGGTGCTGGTTAGTTAGTCTGCGAAACGGAAGAGCACATTACGGTCAAGGACGCCCGGCTGCCAGGAACCATCACCACCAGCACTAGTAGCAGGCTCCCAATGGAAGGGGGCGTATCCCACACCTGCCAGCCACTCAACAATCGCCTCAACCGTCGTATCGAAGCGGTCCAGGTGACGGTCTTCCAGTTCCAGCAGCAGCGTCGGCTTGAGGCGGCGGAGGGTCTGCTCTCCACCAGCCAGCAGGCGAGCCTCAGCACCTTCAATGTCAGCCTTGATGAAGTCGAGCCGGTCAAGTCCCAGAGTGTCAACAAAAGAGTCCAGCGTGTCCACAGTCACGGTGATATCCCGGTGGCTGGCGAACTCATCGTTAGAACCCAAACCATTGGTGCCGTCGGACAAGAAAGTACGGCCGTGAACAGGCAGGCCGGTACGGCGCGGCTGCAGCAGGTGGCCGGCACCAGCATGGTCACTGAGCGCAAGTTTGTGAACGGTCACGTTGCGAGCACCCAAGTACCAGGCGTGACGTTTCAGGGCCGACGACAAGCCGGGCTGAGGTTCCACACAGTGCACGGCGCCGTCACGGCCCACCAGGGAGGCCAGGGACCAAGCGTAAAGGCCGTATTCGCCGCCGATGTCCAAACAGACTGCACCCGGCTCGATAAGTTCGGGCAGACCCAACACTTCATCCTCAACAAAGGAAGTGTGGCGGGCGCCCGTGCGAAGCAGGGCAGCAAGCGCAGAAACGCGCATCATGTGTGTAGACATCAACGGCAGAGAGTACACGCGGACGCCAAGCCTGGAAAAATCTTGGGCACGGTCGCAGCCCTTGTCAGGCCGCTAGTGACCTCAATACCCCATTTACTTTTGCACATTTTCTTTCCCGGCCTGAATCCGCAAGGTCACAGCACCCAAGGCGGCGGCCAGACCGGAGGCACACAGAATGGCAAGTTTGGCCCCGGCAGCCAACAGGGCGGCAGGGCCGTAACTGAGTTCGGAGACAAGCAGGGCCACGGTGAAGCCGATGCCAGCGAGGAAGCCGACCGGCAGCAGGTCACGCATCGTCAAGCCGTCAGCCAAACGCAGGGGGGTGAGGTGCGTGACCAGCGCTGTCGTTCCCATCACGCCAATAAGTTTGCCCACAACGAGGGCCAACACCACAGCCAGCACCACGGGTTGACGGGCTAGGGTCACAAAGCCGCCGTCGTCGGTGACGGACACACCGGCAGCAAAGAAAGCAAACACCGGCAGAACCAGCAACTGCGACCACGGCGAAATACGGTGCCCGTACCGTAAGGCCCGCACATGGTTGTCGTCATGCTTGGGTCGCACGGGTGTGACCAGTCCAAACATGACACCGGCGATGGTGGCGTGAACACCAGAGGCGTGCATGAACACCCAGGCGGCAACAAACATGGCAATGAGTAGCCACCGGTTGGGCCTGCGGGTTCGCACGTAAAAGTAGTAGACGGCCACCACAGCGACGGCGCCTACTAAAGCCCACCAGTTCATGTGGTGGGAATAAAAGGCGGCAATGATGACAATGGCCAGCAAGTCATCGACAACAGCCAGGGTGAGCAGAAAGGTGCGCACCGCAGGCGGCAACCCCTTGCCGAACACGCCTAGCACGGCCAAAGCGAAGGCAATATCGGTGGCTGTGGGGATAGCCCAGCCGCCAATCCCGTAGCCGTGCCCCACCGTCTCCGTGATGACGGTGAAGATGATGGCAGGCACGGCCATGCCGCCCACAGCGGCCAACATGGGAACGGCTGCTTGGCGAACATTGCTCAGCGACCCCACCCGCAACTCGTGAGCCAGTTCAAGGCCCACCACCAGGAAGAAGATGGCCAGCAGGCCATCGGCAGCCCACTGCTCTACGGTGAGGTTCAGCGCCACATGAAACGGCCCCAGGTATGCCGGGCCTATGGCGGTGGTGGCCAGCCGGTGATACCAGTGGGAGGCGGGAGAGTTGGCGACAGCAAGCGCCACGATGGCGGCGATGATGAGCAGGATGCCACCGGTGGTGTCCTGCGCGGCGAGTCCGCGCAGGCGGTCACGCACGTTGTTGCTCCCAGATGGCATCACCCCTACCGTCCCGAATGGTGACGGTAGGGGTGGGGTCGTCGGTTTCGAGGTTGATGGTGACGGTCAGGGCATCGCTGGCGGCACCGTCGTCGTTCCCGTCGATAGTTCTGCTGGCGGAACGCGGGGTGACGCGATAACTGTAGTGGGTGTTGTCGAGGTGGAGGGGCTGCGTGACAGCGCCAGTCAGCCAGGGGTGGCGGCGGCGCAGGCTGATGAGTTCCTGGTGGAGCCGGTAGCTGGGCCAGCCGAAGGCCAGCAGGCCGTCGGGGCTGTCAGGGTAGGGCGGGCGCACGGAATCGTCGCCGCCCAACTGCTCAGTTTTTTCACCAGTGGCGCCTTGTTCATCACCGTAATAAATGGATGGGATGCCGCCTACCGTCATGAGGACAGCCAGCGCCGTGATGGCCTGGTGGGGGCCAACCGCGCTGGCGATGCGGGTGACATCGTGGTTGCCGATGAAGGTCTGTGGCGTGAAGGAGTCAAGGAACTCATTGTGGCGTTTGAGTGCCCAATCCAGTTCCCACAAGTTGGCTGTGCTCAGGGATGACCAGATCCCCTTCCACAACTCGTACTGGGTGACTGTGTCCACGGTGGAGGCTGCAACGAATCCGGGGTAGTCGCCGTGGATGACTTCGCCCAGGAACCAGGATTGGGGGAAACGTTGGCGCACATCGGGGATGACGCGGGCCCAAAAGTCGGTGGGCACACTGTAGGCGGCGTCCAGGCGCCAGCCGTCGATACCTCGGGCCAGCCAATGCCCCATGACATCGGTGACGTAACGGGCTGCCGTAGCGGAGGCGTGGTTGAGGCGGGCCAAGGAATATTGACCTTCCCACACGCGGGGGCGCGGGCCGCCCTCGGCTTC
Organism: Cellulomonadaceae bacterium; assembly: GCA_031283115.1. Classification (GTDB taxonomy): domain Bacteria; phylum Actinomycetota; class Actinomycetes; order Actinomycetales; family Cellulomonadaceae; genus Xylanimonas. Next base: position 6,645 of record JAITCK010000050.1, read on the forward strand.
CCATTCGATGTCAAAGATGTCACCGTATTGACTATCTGGACCCTGCTGGAGGGCGTCAAGAAGCCAGGGATGCTGGTCGCCCACATGGGAGAACACTCCGTCAAGCACGATGCGCAGGCCACGGTTCTTGCAGGCGGCCACCAGGGCGTCAAAGTCACTGTCGTCGCCTAGGCGGGGGTCAATGGCGAACTGGTTGGTGGAGTCGTAGCCGTGAGATTGTGACGTGAAAATGGGGCCAAGGAGGAGCCCGTTGGCCCCTAGATGGGTGGCGTAGTCGAGCCAGCCCAGCAGGCGGCGCAGGCGGGGGGCTGCAGACCGGTCTCCGTCGCGGACGGCGGCTCCACAAAAGCCCAGCGGATACACGTGCCACCAAATCGCGTTGCTACTCCACACTGACATTCTTCCTCGCTTAGTCCGCCACGATGCCTGGCCTGTGACATGAGCCTACGTTGTTCTCGTACTGTTCACCCTATGACTACTGCTGCCGTCGATGAGTCGCGTGTCGAATCGCAGCGCACCTACGTGGTGCGCACGCTGGGCTGCCAGATGAACGTCCACGATTCCGAGCACATGGCTGGCATGTTGGAGCAGATGGGTCTGGTGCGGGCTCCCGAGGGCACGGAGTTGACGGACGGGGCCGATGTGGTGGTCATCAACACTTGCGCCGTCCGCGAGAACGCGGCAACCCGCTTGTACGGGAACCTCGGCCAGTTGGCGAAGGTGAAGCGGGAGCGTCCCGGGATGCAGATTGCAGTGGGCGGGTGTCTGGCTCAGAAGGATCGGGGCGAGATTATCCACAAGGCACCCTGGGTGGATGTCGTGTTTGGCACCCACAACCTGGACGCCCTGCCTGTGTTGTTGGATCGGGCCCGCCACAACGATGACGCCCAGGTGGAGATTGCCGAATCTTTGCAGATCTTCCCCTCCACCCTGCCCACCCGTCGTGAATCGGTCTATGCGGGC
>JAITCK010000125.1 GCA_031283115.1 Cellulomonadaceae bacterium
CGGGGCCGCGCGACAGAACCGCGCGCCGGAGCCTGACAGGCCGAATGGGCCTGACAGAGCCCAACCTGACAGACCAAACAGGCCTGACAGGTCAGCGAGAGTTAGCCCAAATCCCCTGAAAGACGTCGTTGTAGGCGGCACCCAACCGCAAGGAGTCATGCTTGGTGTTGTCGTCGCTGCGGGCGATATGCCGCAGTACCAGCCGCGCACCTAAGCGGGCGGCAGCCTGGCGGGTGGCGTCAACGGTGGCCGTCCCCTCAGCGTCACTCAGACTGAGCGTGTCCGCGAGAACCACGTCGATGCGCAGGTCGGGGGCATGTTCATGGAGGGCGTCAAGGTGTCCGACGGCGCTGAGGCCCACAGTTTCTTCATCAGAGGTGAGGTTGAGGGTGACACAGCGCCGGGCCTTAGTGTGGTGTAAAGCCTGGCGGATTTCCGGGCTGAGGAGGTTGACCAGCACCGACGAATACCAACTGCCTGGCCCCAAGGTCACCCAGTCGGCTTCCTCAATGGCGGCCACCGCCTGAGGTGGGGCGGGCGGGTTGGCAGGGGTAATGCGCAGGTGGTCGATGCGGCCGTGGGCCTTAGCCACATTAGATTGACCCACAACGGTGCGCAGGTCTGGCTGCTGCCCCCACACTCCCCCACCCGCCTCGATGGCTTCAACATCGGCTTCAACAGTCAGCGGCACTGTGGACATGGGCAGTACGCGCCCGCGGGCCGACAAGAGTTTGCCCACCCAGTCGAGCCCTTCAACCGGGTCACCGAGAAGTTCCCAGAGGGCGGCGATGAGCAGGTTGCCTACGGCGTGGTTGTCTAGCGGGCCGTCCGTGTGGAAGCGGTGTTGCAGCACAGCAGACCAGGTGCGGCCCCATTCGGTGTCTTCGGTGAGGGCCGCCAAGGCCATGCGCAGGTCACCGGGGGGCAGTACGCCCAACTCGTCACGCAGGCGGCCCGACGATCCGCCGTCGTCGGCCACAGTGACGATAGCGGTGAGGTGGTCGGCCACGTGCCGCAAGGCTCGCAGGGACGCCGACAGGCCGTGCCCGCCGCCAAGGGCAACCACCACTGGTTTACCGGACCGGATGGGCATAAAAAAGACTCACCTACTCTTTGCCCAGGTCACGGGCTGTGACGGTGACGCGCTGCCCGGCGTCACGCAGGCGCCTAGCGATCTCTTCGCTGATAGCCACAGACCGGTGTTTGCCGCCCGTGCAACCGATAGCGATGGTCACATACCGTTTTTCTTCTTGCAGGTATCCGGCCAGCACAGGCTCCAGGGCCGACACGTACCGGTCGATAAAGGTCAGTGCGCCGGGGCGGGCCAGCACGTAGTCGCGGACGGGGGCGTCGCGTCCGGTCAAATGCCGCAACTCGCTCACCCAGTAGGGGTTGGCTAGGAAGCGAACGTCGGCCACGTGGTCGGCGTCGAGGGGGATGCCGTATTTGAAGCCGAAGGCCAGCACGTTGACCCGCAAGGTTTCAGGTTGGCCGTCGGCCACGGCGGCACGCACCTGCTTGGCCAAGTCGTGTACGGACAGGGCGGACGTGTCGATGACCACGTCGGCCCGCTCCTGAATGGGGGTGAGCACTTTACGTTCAATAAAGATGCCGTCAAGGATGCGACCTTCCCCTTGCAAGGGGTGTGGCCTGCGTGAGGACTCGTACCGGCACACCAGGGCCTCATTGGAGGCGTCCAAGAAGAGGATGCGGTAGTGGACGCCTGCCTCACGCATGTGGTCGAGCCCCTGAGTGAGTTCCCCAAAATATTCACGTCCACGCACGTCAACGACCACAGCCAAGCGTTCCACCGAGGATCCGGCCCTGGTCATCAGGTTCACCATGGGGGAGATCATTTGCGGGGGCAGGTTGTCAACCACAAACCAGTTGACGTCTTCCAGAGCCGATGCGGCCCGCGTGCGCCCCGCCCCGGACATGCCGGTGATGATGAGAACTTCGGGGCGGCCCGCCGGCGGCAAGACTTGAGCGGTAGTCTCCGTGGTGACGATGGCCAGGGGGACGGTTTCCGGGTGAGCCACGTCAGGCCTGGCGGGGGCGGCAGCCCCGGGCATGACGGGCAGATTCTCGGTCATGACTCCATCGTGCCAGGTGATGCGCCCGGTGTCGCGGGGTGGAGGGCATCAAAGACGGCTGCAGCAGTGGCTGGCCCGATGCCCCGCACACTGGCGATCTCATCTGCCGATGCGGCGCGCAACTTTTTCAGGCTGCCAAAAACCCGCAAGACTTCCTTGGCTCGGACAGGACCCAGCCCTGGCACGTCATCTAAAACGGAGACCGTCATGCCCTTGCTGCGGCGTTGACGGTGGGCGGTGATAGCGAACCGGTGGGCCTCGTCACGAACCCGTTGCAGCAGGTAGAGTCCTTGTGAACTGCGTTGCAGAATGACCGGGTAGTCGTCGTCGGGAACCCAAACCTCTTCTAGCCTTTTGGCCAGGCCCACCAGGGCCACATCGGTGATACCTAACTCGTCTAAGGCCCGCTGAGCGGCAGCCACCTGCGGTGGGCCTCCATCGACAACAACCAGATTGGGCGGGTAGGCGAACCGTTTGGGTTCCGGCGCCTGGGGGTCGACCTCGCCCGACGACGGGGGCGCTTGCGGTAGCAGGTGTTGGCGTTGGTCAGTGTCGTCGACGTAGCGTTTGAAGCGGCGGGTGATCACCTCGTGCATGGCTTCGGTGTCATCGCGGGCGCCGTCGCCATCGGCCCCTTTGATGCTGAACATGCGGTATTCGCTTTTGCGGGGCAGGCCGTCCTCAAACACCACCATGGAAGCCATCTGGTAACTGCCTTGGGTGTGGGAGATGTCGTAGCACTCGATGCGCAGGGGGGCAGTGTCCAGGGTGAGGGCTTCTTGAAGTTCCCGTAAGGCTTGGCTGCGGGTGGTGAGGTCGCCCGCCCGGCGGGTTCGGTGCAGGGCCAGGGCGTGCTCGGCGTTGGCGGTCACCGTCTGGGCCAGTTCGCGTTTTTCGCCGCGCTGCGGGATGCGAATGTCCACGCGGGCCCCCCGGATCCCGCGCAGCCAGTCGGCGAGTTGGCTGGCGTCCGTCGGCAGGACGGGAACTAACACTTCACGGGGGACGCTCGCCCCCCCGCCAGCCCCTTGACCTCCATCGGCATCGCCATACACCTGCAACAGCAGTTGGGCGACCAGGTCTTCGTCGGTCACATCCTCGACTTTTTCCACCACCCAGCCGCGTTGCCCGCGAATACGTCCGCCGCGCACATGGAACACCTGGACGGCAGCCTCTAGCTCGTCCCCGGCCAAGCCAAAAATGTCGGCGTCTGTCGCGTCGGAGAGGACGACGGCGTTCTTTTCTAGGGCCCGTTGCAGGGCTTGGAGGTCGTCGCGGAGGCGGGCGGCCCGCTCGTATTCTTGGGCGGCGGCAGCAACTTTCATGTCGGCTTCAATGCGGCGGACAAAACGGCCCGTGTCCCCGGCCATAAAGGCGCAAAAGTCTTCCGCCAGGGCACGGTGGTGTTCGGGGCTGATGCGGCCCACGCAGGGGGCAGAACATTTGTCGATGTAGCCGAGCAGGCAGGGCCGACCGCTGGCAGCAGCCCGTTTGAACACGCCGGACGTGCAGGTGCGGATGGGGAAAACCCGCAGCAGCAGGTCGAGGGTTTCCCGAATGGCCCAGGCGTGACCGTAAGGGCCGAAATAGCGGGTGCCCTTGCGTTTAGCCCCGCGCATTACGTGAGCGCGGGGGAACTCGTCGGCCATAGTGACGGCCAGGTAGGGGTAGGACTTGTCGTCCCGATATTTGACGTTGAACCGGGGCTCATATTCTTTGATCCACTGGTATTCCAGGCTGAGTGCTTCAACTTCTGTGCCAACAACCGTCCATTCGACGGAAGCGGCCGTCGTCACCATCGTTTGGGTGCGCGGGTGTAGGCCAGCAATGTCTTGAAAATAGTTGCTCAGGCGGGCACGAAGGTTTTTCGCCTTGCCCACGTAGATGACGCGCCCGTGCGCATCCCTGAAGCGGTAAACCCCCGGTGACGTGGGAATCTCCCCGCTGGCGGGACGGTAGGTTGACGGGTCGGCCATGACAGCAATCTAGCGCTGGGCACAAAGTTCAGGCAGCATCAGTTCAGGCTATCTACTCCCCTGCGCGCCGTCACGGAGGCGCCACCACAGCACCGCATCGGCGCCGCCGCGGCGACAAGTTGACAACACCAATGTGAGAAGAGCCACACCAAGCGGCCGGAAACATCTACACTGTGCGCATGACCATCGCCGAGATCAACTCACCCGACGCTGCTCGCCAACTCCTGACCGACCTGGTCGGCTTTGCGGCCTACGTCCGTCTCAGCATCTTCTATCGGGTTGCTGCCCTGGCCTGGCAGGCACCCACCTTGAAACTCACCCAGCGGATCGCCCGCCGGGCAGCCCACATCGAAGCCCAGCATGAAGGTTTGCTGGCCATCGCCGCCCCCCCCGCTGTCCCCCTGTGGATGCAGGCCAGTGGGGAAAGCACCGACGGAACCTTTGGCGTCGAAGCGATGGAGCCCTTTGTTGGCTCCCTGGCTGCTATCGCCGCAGACACTGTCGGCACGTGGCACGAGG
>JAITCK010000056.1 GCA_031283115.1 Cellulomonadaceae bacterium
GACGCCGTGATCGCTACTCTTCGTGACGATTTGGCTGCCCGCGCTGAAAAGCTGGTCAACACTGACATGGATGCTGTTGTCGCCCGTATTGCTGACCCTGACCGCGCCGATGAAACAGCCGCTGGCCTGCGGGTGAGGCTTGGAGAACTTCGGAGGCTCACGTGAGCGACCTCGACCCCCCTACCCTCTCAGTTTCTCCTTCACCTGTGCCTGTTCAACGGGACGATTCCCAGCAGCCTTCTGTCGTGAACCGTCACGACGATGCGACTTTGCGGGGCCGGGTTGACGCCCTTGATGAACTTGTCGTTGTGGGCGCAGACCGCTTTGATGTGGCTACCCGTGACCGGATCACCCGCGCTACGACGGCCGTCCGTGAACGCCTGGCTTTGGGGGTTGACCACACTGTTGTCGCTTTGGCGGGGGGTACCGGATCCGGTAAATCGAGCACTTTTAACGCGCTGACCGGCCTGAACTTCGCCGATGTGGGTATCAAACGGCCCACGACTTTCCGCTTGGCCTCCTGCTGCTGGTCCGATGACGCTGACGCCCTGCTCGATTGGGTGGGCGTGTCGCCTGACCGCCGCATCAACCAGACTGGCGATCTGGCCCCGCAGACTGACCACCCTGGCCTGGTTTTGCTTGATCTGCCCGATCACGATTCGGTGGAGCAGACTCACCGCGAAATGGTTGACCGGGTTCTTCCCCTGGTTGACGTGCTCATTTGGGTGGTTGACCCGCAAAAGTATGCCGACCATGCCCTACATTCCGGCTACCTGCGTCAAGGGCTTGTCGGTGATGGCGATGGTGAAAGCCGTACTGACGGTGGTGGCGGCGCTCGCGGCGGTGCAGGAAATACCGCCACGGCAGGGTCGATGATTGTGCTGCTCAACCAGGTGGACAAGGTGCCTCCGGCCCGCCGCGACGAGTTGCTTGCCGACCTGAAACGCCTGCTTGCTGCCGACGGTTTGGCCGATGTCGAAACTTTTGCCGTCTCTGCCGCTACCGGCGAAGGCATCGACACTGTTCACCAGCGGCTGGCTGTCGCCTGCCGTGGCCGGTCCATTACTGCTGGCCGGGCCGCCGCTGAACTGGATGCTGTCGCTGCTGACGTGCTCTCCCGCACCCCGCCTGCCCCGCCTTGGGATGCCGACGGGGCTATCGACCGTGAACTGCCTGCTTTTGTGGACGCTACCGGCTTGGATGCTGTGGCAGGCCAGGTATATGTGACCATCCGTCACGGCTACGGGGTTCCAGAGGTTCCCCGCCCTGACGCCAGCGCTATCGCTGTGGCCCGGTCTGCCTGGCTCACCCACTGTGGGGCCACTCTGCCGCCCCGATGGCTGACTTCCCTGGGCCAGCAGGTTGAATCGGCTAATGACCTGCGCAAGCAGACTATTGCTGCCTTGCATGGTCTGGAACTTGACGTGTCGGCGCCGCGTGGAGTGCGTGCCTTGCGTCGGATTGCTGGGGTCTGTGCTGGGCTGGCTGCCTTGCTTGCTGTGGTGGGGCTGTTGGACGTTTTTGGTGCTGTCGATCTGGGGCAGATGGTTGCCCTGCCTTGCCCTTATGCCCCCTGGCCTGGGGTGGTTTTGCTGGTTCTTGCGGCTGGCGCCTGCTGGCTGTGGGCCACACTTGCCCGACGGCGGCTGGGCGTCAAACGGGCCGACCAGGTAGCCGCTACCGGCCGTGACGCTTTGCGGAAAGTCATTGCTGACGGCCTGGCCGCCCCTACTGGCCGTCTGCTTGCCGATTACGGGCGGGTGCGCAACCTGGCCCAGGCTGCCCGCGATAACACGGTGTAACAGCCCGCTGCCGGGAGGCCCCCTTGTTTTTTGGCAGGGTCGGGAATGGTGCTGCCATCTGACGGAGGGGAGGAGTTGATGGTGCATCGGCGATGGGCGTGAAGGGCGCCGTCGGAAAAATCTTCCCCTACTACCAAAAGTGTGTGATCCGCAGATTTTCTAGGCGTGAAACCTGCCCCCAGGCGGCCCCACGGGGGAGTTGTCCACAGGTTTGCCTGTGAGTTCAGCGGGCAGGCGGCGCGATAGCGCACCCTGGCGGTCATGGGGTCAGCAATCCCGTTGGCCTCAGCCGCAAGCAAAGGAGCACACCATGCATGAGATCACTATTTACGGGAACGTCGGCAACGACCCCATCCTCTACGAGTCCAGTCAAACCGGCACCAAATGGACCAGTTTCGCGGTCGCCTCAACCCCCCGCTACCGCAACGCCGACGGTTCCTGGAGTGGCCGGGACACCATGTGGTTCCGGGTCAAAGCCTTCGGTGACCGGGCCTGCCATGCCGTCGAATCCCTCGACAAGGGCACCCCCGTGGTGGTGACGGGCAGGCTGGTGCAACGCGACTACGTGGTTACCCGGCAGGTAGACGGAGTTGAGGTGACCGAAGACCGTCACGACCTTGAAATCGAACATGCCCGCATCGCCGTCGATATCACGCGCGGCGTCGCCAAATACACGCGCGTCATCACGTCGGCAGCCGTGCCTGACGGCATGACAGAGTTTGAACGGTCTGCCGCTTCACCGCCCATGACAGCCGTTGCTGGAAGCAACGACGATGGCAGCGACAGCGATGGCAGCGACAGCGATGGTGACGGCGGTGGCAGTGACGGAGATGGTGGCCTTCCCGGTGTTGCCCATCTGGGCGGGGAGTGCGCTTTCAGTGATGATGTCGACGACGACGATGAGGCGCTCCTGCCGCTGGTCGCTTGACCAGCCTTGACAGTGTGACGCGAACCTTTTTCGCACAATGTTGGCTTTGGCCTGCTGCTGCGCGCCACAAGGCGGCGCCCAGCAGCAGGCTGTCGCCATGCAGATTGACTTGGGCACGTAGGCTAGTCGCCGTGGCTGAGTTTATTTATACGATGTACAAGGCGCGCAAGGCTGTGGGCGACAAGCTCATCCTTGACGACGTTTCCCTCAACTTCCTTCCCGGCGCCAAGATTGGTGTGGTCGGCCCTAACGGTGCCGGAAAATCCACCATCTTGAAAATCATGGCTGGCCTGGACAAGCCCTCCAACGGTGAGGCCCGCCTGTCGCCCGGCTTTACCGTGGGTATTTTGCAGCAGGAACCTCCCCTCAACGAAGACAAGACGGTGTTGGGCAACATTGAGGAAGCCGTGGGTGACCTCAAAGCCAAGATTGACCGTTTCAACGCTATCGCCGAAGAAATGGCCACCGACTACACCGACGAGCTCATGGAAGAAATGGGCAAGTTGCAAGACGAAATCGACCATGCCAATGGCTGGGACTTAGAAGCCCAACTCGACCTGGCCATGGACGCCCTGCGCTGCCCGCCGCCAGACGCCGATGTGAAGGTGCTTTCCGGTGGTGAACGCCGCCGCGTCGCCCTGTGCAAACTGCTGCTGGAAAAGCCTGACCTGCTCCTTTTGGACGAACCCACCAACCACTTGGACGCCGAATCTGTCCAATGGCTGGAACAGCACCTGGCCACCTACCCGGGCGCCGTGCTGGCCGTCACCCACGACCGCTACTTCCTCGACCATGTGGCCGGCTGGATTTGTGAAGTGGACCGGGGTCGCCTCTACCCCTACGAGGGCAACTATTCGACCTATCTGGAAAAGAAGCAGCAGCGCCTGCAAGTCCAGGGAAAAAAGGACGCCAAACTGGCTAAACGCCTGGCTGAAGAACTCGATTGGGTGCGGTCGAACGCTAAAGGCCGCCAGGCCAAGTCCAAGGCTCGCTTGGCCCGCTACGAAGAAATGGCGGCTGAGGCGGAGCGGACCCGGAAGTTGGACTTCGAAGAAATCCAGATTCCGGCTGGCCCCCGCCTGGGCAACCTGGTTTTGGAAGCCGAAAACTTGGAGAAGGGCTTTGACGGGCGCGTGCTCATCGACGGCCTGTCCTTCACCCTGCCCAAGAACGGCATTGTCGGCGTTATCGGCCCCAACGGCGTCGGTAAAACCACGTTGTTCAAAACGATTGTCGGCCTGGAACCGTTGGATGCTGGCGACCTGAAAATCGGCGACACCGTCAAGATTTCCTACGTGGACCAGTCCCGCGCCAACATTGACCCCCAAAAGACCTTGTGGGAGGTTGTCTCGGACGGCCTGGACTTCATCAAGGTGGGGCAGGTGGAGATTCCCTCGCGGGCTTACGTCGCCTCCTTCGGCTTCAAGGGGCCGGACCAGCAGAAACCGGCGGGCGTCCTGTCCGGTGGTGAACGCAACCGCCTCAACCTGGCCTTGACCCTCAAAGAGGGCGGCAACCTGCTGCTCCTGGACGAACCGACCAACGACCTGGACGTGGAAACCTTGGGCTCCCTGGAAAACGCCCTGCTTGAGTTCCCCGGCTGTGCCGTCGTCGTCTCCCACGACCGCTGGTTCCTTGACCGGGTGGCCACCCACATCCTCGCCTATGAGGGCGATGAGGAAAACCCGGCCTCCTGGTACTGGTTCGAAGGAAACTTTGCCAGCTATGAGGACAACAAGGTGGCCCGCCTGGGCGCTGAAGCCGCCCGCCCCCACCGCGTCACCTACAGGAAACTCACGAGGGACTGAGTGACAATAAGGGCATGACCGTGCCCGATGACGCGACGGCCCCGACCGCTGGCGATGACCTGCAGCCGGGGTCGACGCATGTCCAGGGAAACCCTGTGCCCGATGCGCCTGTGCCCGATGCGTCAGACTCGGACGCCGCCACTCCCTCGCTGACGGCGGGGGCGCTCACGTCGTCAACGCAGTCGGGCGTGTTGCTGGACGCCCTCAATGCTTTGCGGGGAAGGTTGGCAGCCTTGCGCCTGCCCTTGACGGTGACGGGTGTGGAGGCGGCCCGGGCCGACAAAGCGGCGGCTATCGCACAGTTGGATGACTACCTCATCCCCCGGATGCGGGCCGAGAAGGCCCCCCTGCTGGTGGTGGTTGGCGGGTCGACAGGGTCAGGTAAGTCGACGCTGGTCAACTCGATTTTAGGGGAGCGGGTGTCGGCGCCTGGCGTGTTGCGGCCCACAACCCGGTCGCCTGTGCTGGTTCATCATCCTTTGGACGCCCGATGGTTTACGGACGACCGTGTTCTGCCTGGCCTTGCCCGACAGGCGGGGGCTATGACCGAGAATGCCACGTCGACTCGGGGCTTGCGGCTGGTGGCCTGTGAGGCTTTGCCGCAAGGTATGGCCCTGTTGGACGCGCCCGACATTGACTC
>JAITCK010000238.1 GCA_031283115.1 Cellulomonadaceae bacterium
CCTTGACTCCTCCCTGGACGAATCCGTCACCGTTGTCGAATGGGGGGCAGGGTTGGCCGAACAACTCACCGACGACCACCTCGACATCAACCTAGACCGGGGCCACGGCGGCGGCTACGACCCCGACAACCCGGAAGCAGGCCAGCGAACAGCAACCCTGCGCGGCGTGGGGCAGCGCTGGGAAGGCGTCAACCTGGCTGCAGTCGTGGCAGGCCACGCCGACGCCGTAGGCTGAGGCCGTGCCACTTCTCGCCCTCGACACCTCCGCCGCCGTAGCCGTCGCCGTGCTCAGCGACGAAGGCGCGCCCATCGTGCGCCGCAGTATCGACGAACGACGCAAGCACGCCGAAGCCCTCACCCCACTCATCGCCGAAGCCCTCATGGCCGCAGGCGCCACCCCCCGCGACCTGACAGCCGTCGCCGTAGGCACCGGCCCGGCCCCCTTCACTGGCCTGCGGGTAGGGCTAGTCACCGCCCGAACAATAGCGGCAGCCCTGGGCGTACCCGTGTGGGGGGTGCCCAGCCTGGACGCTGTTGCCATGCACGCGGCAGGGCTGATGCGGTTGGCCCCCGGCGACGAAATTCTTGCCGTCGCTGACGCCCGCCGCAAAGAAGTGTATTGGGCGCGTTATCGCGTCTCCGATATTGTCGCCGAGCAGGTGAGCATTGACGACGGCGGCCAGTATTCGGCAGACCTGCGGGCCCGCCACGGCGTCACCGACAACCGTGACATCGCCTTCCGTTTCACCAACGTTCCCCTGCTGCGCTGCATCGACGGGCCAGGTGTCGCCAAACCCGCCGACGTGGCCGCCGAACAGGCCGGGCGGACATCAACCGGACGAACCGTCGTCGTCGGTGAAGGGGCACGCATGTACGCTGACCACTTCACCCCCATCGCCCCCGACGCCGCCGTGACACCCCTACTCCCCGACGCAGCCATCATCGGCTGGCTGGCTGCCGCCCGCGCCGCCGCAGGCAACGATGTCTCCACCGACCCCCTCTACCTGCGCCGCCCCGACGTTCACGAACCCGCCGCCGCAGCCGCTGCGCCCGTGACTGCCGCGCCGCCGCAGACAGCCCGATGACAGACCTGCGCGCAAGCGCACCCCCCGCCGATGGGATGGACGGCGGCAGCGGCGCCCGTCAAGCAGACGTGACCTTACGGGGTATGCAGCCCGACGACGTTCCCCGCGTCGCCGCCCTAGAACGCGACCTTTTCCGCGTCAGCGCCTGGACCCCCGCCATGCTGGCAGAAGAACTCAACGCCTGGGGCCGCTGGTACATCGTCGCCCAAACGGCCCAAGGGCTGGTTGTCGGCTACGCCGGCCTCTGGTTCGACGGCGACGTCAGCCAAGTGATGACCATCGGCGTTGACCAGTCCTTTCAAGGCTGCGGCATAGGTGCAGTCCTCATCGACGCCCTCATCGGGCGCTCGCGGCAGCTTGGCGCACAATCAGTTTTCCTTGAAGTCGCCGTCAACAACGATGCAGCCATCTCCCTCTACCACAGTCGCGGGTTCCAGCAGGTCAGCATCCGTAAACGCTATTACCAACCAGAGAACTTAGATGCGTCCGTCATGCGACTCGCGCTCGATACGCCAGACACAACAGCCGCCAACAGTGGCACACTCAAGACATGAGCGACACGACACGGGCGGCAGTGCTGGTCACCTCCAAGCAGTTGGCGGCAGAAATCGCCGACACTCAAGAGGATCTTGTCATCCTTGACGTGCGGTGGGAACTGCCCACCGGCACAGGCGAAAAAGTAGACGGCCACGCCGACTACCTGGCCGGACACATTCCCGGCGCCGTCTACGTGGACTTGGACGCCCAACTGGCCGCCCCTCCCGCGCCAGGAGAAGGCCGCCACCCCCTGCCACCCATCGACGACCTGGAAGTGGCCGCCCGCAGTTGGGGCATCCACAAGGATTCGCGGGTTGTCGTCTACGACGACATCAGCGGTCAAGGAGCAGCCCGAGCCTGGTGGCTACTGCGGTATGGCGGCCTGACCGACGTGCGGATACTCGACGGCGGCTTCGAAGAATGGGAGATCTCCGGCCACCCCGTCGACTCCGACGAAGTCACCGTCATGCCCGGAGACGTCACCCTCACCCCCGGCCACATGCCCGTGCTCACCGCCGACCAAGCCTTGGAGTGGGCGGCGCGCGGCGACCTGCTCGACGCGCGCGGGGGCGTGCGCTACCGCGGCGAGTTCGAACCCATCGACGTTAAGGCCGGGCACATTCCTGGGGCGCGATCTGCCCCCACCGGCCACAACCTCACCAGGGATGGCTTGTTCCGCCCGGCAGAAGATTTGACTGTCCGCTTCGCCGCCCACGACGTTCGCCCAGGTGAACCGGTGGGTGTCTACTGTGGTTCTGGCGTGACGGCAGCCCACCAGATTGCCGCCCTAGCCTCCATTGGTATTGAGGCTGCCCTCTACGTTCCCAGCTGGTCTGGCTGGGTTGGCGACGACAACCACCCAGTCGAAACCGGCCCCGACCCCTGGCGTCAAGCCGCCGCAGCCTAACCGCATCCCGTACCACCCACTCTCGCTAAGTGCCCATTTCTTCGCGGGTGGGCGGGTTGGCTCCCGGGCGGGAGCAGGTGATTGCGGCAGCCTGGGCCGCCCACATGAGGGCGGCGTGCAGGGCATCATCAGGCAGGGTGTCAAGGGTGGCGCGAGGGTCGCCGCTGTTCAGCACCCCGGCAGTGACTAGGCCGTCAACCAACGCTCCCATAAAGGTGTCACCTGCGCCGATAGTGTCAGCCACTGTGACGGGGATACCGGGAACGTTCACGGTTGAACCGTTGGCGCGCAGGGCTACCGCCCCCGCTCCACCAGCCGTGACAACGACGACAGCCGGGCCACGTCCCACCCACGCGGCGGCCACCTCCAGCGGATCGACGCCGGGGTAATACCAGGCGAGGTCTTCATCGGACACCTTGACCACGTCACTCAAAGCGACCAGCCGTTCGACGCGCGCCCGCGTAGCCTCCACGTCAGGGGTGATAGCGGGCCGAGCATTAGGGTCGAAGCTGACAAGCATCCGCTCGCCCGCCTGCAGCATGGCCTGTTCGACGGCGGTCGCGCCGGGATCAAGCACGGTAGCAATCGACCCGACATGGAGGATGCCGCCAGAGCCAGAGCCAGAGCCAGAGCCAGAGCCAGAGCCAGAGCCAGAGCCAGAGTTGCTGTCAGAGTCAACTTCAGCCAGCAGGCGAGTCAAGGTTGTCAAGGAAACATCCCAGGTCACATCGAAGGTGTACGTGGCGGCCCCGCTGGCATCCAGACTGACTGTTGCGCTGGACGTGCGCCCGGTGGACGGAAAATCGGCCACCACGTCTACCTGGGAGGCGTGAAGCCAATGCCGCACCAACTCTCCGCGTGTGTCATGGGCGAGCACGGTAGCAAGGGTGGGCTTGCGTCCCAGCCGCCCCAAGGTCACCGCCACGTTGGCAGGCGACCCGCCCGGCATCTCCCGCAGCGTCCCGCCATCCTCGCCAGCAGGCCCAGCAGCACCCTGCGGCACCACATCAACCAAAGCCTCACCCGCCACAAGCACAGCCATGTCTCAACCTTGCCACGCAAACATCAACACTGCCGGTGAACCCTCGGGCAGGGGCGACCAAACCGGCACAGACCTAGCGACCAAACCGGCACGCATATGCCATAATATGGTCATGACAGCATCTGTGAACAGCAGTTTCCTTCCTCGGCACGCGATGCCGCATGTGCTGGAAGCCTTGTCAGATACGCGGGTTGTTCTTGTCAATGGCGCGCGCCAAGTAGGCAAGAGCACTTTGGTGCGTCGAGCAGGGCGAGAAACGGACGCTTCCTGGTACACGCTTGACGATGGGACAACAGCACAACTCGCCGCCAAAGACCCTTCTGCTTTTGTGCGCCTTTCGGAACGCATGATCGTTGACGAGATTCAACGCGACCCCCAACTTCTGTTGGCAATGAAGTCGCTTGTTGATGAAATCCCCACACCTGGGCGATTCCTGTTGACGGGTTCTGCCCGCCTGATGGGCCTGCGCAACTTGCCTGACAGCCTTGTCGGACGCATGGAAACCATTGAGTTGTGGCCGCTATCGCAAGGTGAAATCGACGGAACGCCCGACCGTTTCGTTGATGCGGCATTTGAGTTGGGGCCTGACGTGCGCCACGAATCCACGGTGACACGCGACGACTACATCACCCGTATTACCCGTGGCGGCTTCCCCGGCGTGTACCGACGGTCGGAGCGCAGACGGGCCGACTCCCTCAACAACTACGTCGCCGACCTCATCAACCGTGATGTCACGCAACTCAGTGAGATCGAGCGCGGCAAAGAAATGCGTGATCTGGTTCTCGCATTAGCAGGCTGCAGCGGGCAACTCATCGCCCCAACAACGCTGGGGGAAGCGCAAGGACTCGACGCCAAAACCACCAAACGTTACCTTCGCCTGCTAGAAGAAGTGTTTCTCATCAAACGCATCCCCGCCTGGTCTCGCCGCATCAGCCATCGTGCAGTCTCACAAGACAAACTGGCTTTTGTTGACTCCGGTGTGGCTTCTGCCCTGCTCGACCAAACCGCGTCACGGCTGCGGAAACCTGGAGCACCACTCGGCGGCTTGCTTGAAGGATTTGTCGTCATGGAAATCGCCCGCCAACTCACATGGAACGACACCCGTGCAGAAATATCCCACTATCGAACCAAAGACAAAGTTGAGGTCGATATTGTGTTGGAAGACAGGCACGGCCAAGTCATCGGCATTGAAGTCAAAGCGTCAGCATCACCCCTGTGGGATGACTTCCGTGGGTTGCGGCACCTAGAAGAACGGGTGGGCGATGATTTCATCGCCGGATACGTGCTCCACACGGGGGCGCAAACCCTCCCCTTCGGCAGCAAAATGCGGGCCGTGCCCGTCAGTGCTCTATGGCAGATACCAGCGCCGTAAGCGCGAAAAAAACCGGAACTTTCTAGCGCAGCAACCGTCAGAGTTCGGTGACTACCTCGGCGTAGTCGAGGCGGGGGAGGCGAGGGTGAGTGTTTCCGCTGCCTTCCGGGTGGCCTACCGTGACCACCAGGAAGGGGCGACTGCTGGTGTCGGCGAAGAACTCGCTGGTCACACCATCGAAGTCTAAGCCCGTCATAGGGCCAACACCCAAGCCGACAGCCCGCAAAGCGACCAGCAGAAATCCCGCCTGGATGAGAGAGTTAGTTTTAGCCATGCCAAGCCGCACGGCCGGGGCGGCGGCCAGGTTGTCGCGGGTTTCCGGGGATATAGGGAAGGTGACATCCATCTTCTCGTGGAAGTCCGGGTGGTAGGCGAGAATGAGCGTGACGGGCGCGATCTCTACTTTGACCTTGTTGCCGTCACCCATGTGGGGCACCAGGCGGGCCTTAGCTTCGTCGCTGCGCAGGGCGACAATCCGCAAGGGCTGAGTGTTCATGGCTGACGGGGCAAACTTGGCCAGGTCGTAGGCGGCGTGCAGGTCGGCGTCGGTGACAGGGGCATCCGCCCACACGTAGGTGGTGCGAGCTTGGCGGAACAGCAGGTCGGCGTCGGCGGGCGTGAGAACAGGTGATGAAGTTTCGCTCATGCCTGCCACCCTACCGCCAGACACGCCGAGAACACGGGCGGGCAGGGGGAAGGTGGGAGGATAGCGCCATGACTTCTGCGGACCCGCTGGTTCTCGGCATTGAGTCGTCGTGCGATGAGACGGGCGTGGCCCTAGTGCGCGGAAACACCCTGCTGGCTGACGTCACCGCCTCCTCCATGGACGAACATGTGCGTTACGGCGGCATCATCCCTGAGATTGCCAGTCGAGCCCACCTGGAAGTCATGGTTCCCACTATTGACGCAGCCCTTGACGCTGCCGAGGTGACGTTGGCTGACGTGGACGCTATCGCCGTGACGGCAGGTCCCGGCCTGGTCGGTTCGCTGACCATTGGGGCCAGTGCGGCCAAAGCCTTAGCGCTGGCCTTAGGTAAGCCCCTGTACGGCGTCAACCATGTGATCGGCCACGCCTGTGTAGACCAGCTGGTGCACGGCGATTTCCCTGAACGGGTCATGGCGCTGGTGGTGTCGGGCGGACATTCCTCCCTACTGCTGGTCAACGATATTGCCCGTGACGTGCGCCAACTGGGGCAAACTTTGGACGATGCGGCCGGGGAAGCCTTCGACAAGGTGGGTCGCCTGCTGGGCCTGCCCTACCCTGGCGGCCCCCACATTGACGCCCTGGCCCGCGACGGCAACCCGCACGCTATCCGCTTCCCCCGCGGCCTCACCGCCCCCAAGTATGCGGAAACCCACGCCTACGATTTTTCTTTCTCCGGCCTCAAAACGGCTGTCGCCCGTTACGTGGAAACGGAACGCGACGCAGGCCGCGACCTCAACCTCCCCGACATCGCCGCCTCTTTCGCTGAGGCCGTCGTGGACGTGCTCACCGCCAAAACCCTGGCCGCCTGCCAGCGCAACAACATCGACACGTTGGTCATCGGCGGCGGGTTTAGCGCCAACAGCCAATTGCGGGACAAGGCAGCAGCCCGGTGCGCGGAAGCAGGCATCGCTCTACGCATCCCACCCATCCGTTACTGCACCGACAACGGCGCCATGATTGCCGCCCTCGGTTCTGCTGTTGTCCGGGCTGGTGTGGCCCCGTCGTCGCTGACCTTCGGCGTCGACTCCGCTATGCCGCTCAACGTCATCAGCGTCTAGGTGGCCGTCAGCATCGCACAATCACGCGCATCATCCAGCCGCACTCTGCTCGTTTGGGACAAACGCCTGCGAAATCGTGTACAGGTACGAAGCAGCAGAATGCAGGACGACAAAAACCCGCATTGACCAGGCGAGTATGTCACAATCAGTAGAAACGCTTTCGGGTGTCATTATTTGAAGTAACCCGAAGTAACCACCCATAGCGTCCCGTTATGTTCCGCCGTGCCGCGCTGCCGGAACTTGCAGTTAGGCAGCGACGAGTTGGTGGACTCGCTGGTGTGAGACGCCAAGGACGGCGCCAATGTCGCGCATTGAGACGTGTCGTTCGGCGAGGGTGCGGGCGAGGGTACTGACCTTGGCAGTGGCTTCGGCCTCGAGGCGTGCTGCTTCGGCCCGCTCGGCAGCGACGGCATCGACGACGGCGCGAACGGGTACGCCGTCGACTTCGGTGACGATTGCTGCGACGGTATCGAGTTCGACGTCTTGGGTGACGGCGACAAGTTCGCGGGCCATGAGTTCGGCTTCCGCGAGGCGGCGGGCTTGGGTGAGTCCGTTGATAGCGGGGACATGTACCATCCACCACCCGTCCTCACGGATGACGGTGGCCTCATAGATGGTTGTCACTTCTTGGCCTCCTTGATGGCAGTGAGAACTTGTCGGTAAACGCCTGGGGAGATGG
>JAITCK010000251.1 GCA_031283115.1 Cellulomonadaceae bacterium
GGGCCGGTGGGCGGACAGGGCCGGACGGCAGTGAAGAGTTTTCGTGAGACGGGCGTGAACGTGACTCCGGCGGGTTCGAAGGGATGGAGCACGGCTAGGGCCTTCCGGCCACGTCGAGGGCTTCAACCAAGGTGAAGGCTCCTGCGTAGAGGGCCTTGCCTACCACGGCCCCTTCAACACCTGCGGGAACAAGGTCGCGCAGGGCGCGCAAGTCGTCCAGGCTGGCGATACCACCGGAGGCGACGACGGCAGCCGGGGTTGCAGCGGCCACGTCCCGCAGCAGGTCAGTGTTGGGGCCGCGCAGGGTGCCGTCCTTGGTGACGTCGGTGACCACGTAGCGGCTGCATCCGGCGGCGTCCAGGCGGGTGAGCACCTCCCACAGGTCGCCACCTTCTTTGGTCCAGCCGCGGGCTGCCAGGGTGGTGCCGCGCACATCGAGACCCACTGCTACCCGGTCGCCGTAGGAGCCGATGATGCGGGCCGTCCATTCTGGATCTTCCAGGGCGGCCGTGCCGATGTTGACGCGGCGGGCTCCCGTGGCCAGGGCTGCTTCCAGGGAGGCGGTGTCACGGATGCCGCCGGACAGTTCCACATCCACGTCAAGTTGTCCGACAACGTCTCGCAGCAGGTCAGCGTTGGAGCCTCGACCGAAGGCAGCGTCAAGGTCAACCAGGTGGATCCATTCGGCCCCTTGAGCCTGCCAGTCCAAGGCAGCGGCCAGGGGGTCACCGTAGCCGGTTTCTGAACCAGCTTCGCCTTGGACAAGGCGAACGGCCTGGCCGTCAGCGACATCGACGGCGGGCAGCAGAATGAGGCGGTCTGTCATCGTTTCTCCGGTCATAGCGTTTTCACCCAGTTTTCTAGAAGGGCGGCTCCGGCGTCACCGGATTTTTCGGGATGGAACTGGGTGGCGGTCAGGGGGCTGTCTTCGACAGCGGCAACAAAGCGGGCGGCCTGCTGGGTTGGGCCGTGACTGGCCCAGGTGACTAGCGGGGGCGTGAAGTGTGGTGATGCCTTGGAGTCGTGGCCGTGCGTGAAGGCTTGGGCGGCATAGGAGTGGACAAAGTAAAAACGTTCATTCTCGATGCCTGCGAACAGGCGAGACCCGCTGGCTGCTTGGACGGTAGACCAGCCCATGTGGGGGACAACGGGGGCGTCAAGCCGGTCAACGGTTCCCTCCCACTCCCCCAGCCCTGGCATAGTCACACCATGTTCAACGCCAGTGGTGAAGAGGATTTGCATGCCCACGCAAATGCCCAGCACGGGCCGGTTACCGGCGAGACGCCGGTCGATGATCTGGTCGCCGTGGGCGGCCCGGATCCCTGCCATGCAGGCGGCGAAGGCACCCACGCCGGGGACTACTAGGCCGTCGGCAGCCAGGGCGACGTCACTGTCTGCGGTGAGTTGAACGCTGGCGCCTACCCGTTCTAGGGCGCGCACGGCAGAGCGGACGTTCCCGAACCCGTAATCGAAAACCACCACGGTTGGCCTGGCGGCGGGTGAGTTTTCCCGGTCACTCACCCTTGTGCCGCCTTCGGAAGGGGCGGCGTTTAGCGCCGTGAGCAATCATGGTCATGGCTTGGGTTTGACTGAGGCCCACGGAGGTCACTACGCCGGGCAGGTCGTCCAAGGAGGCACCGCCGATGAGCAGGTCTTCGGTGACTCCGGTGGCACCAGACAGGAGGAGGCCGGGGGGTATTTCGCCTTGGGAGTTACCGCCTTCGAAGCGCTCGCAGGCGATTTGACCTTCTGCCTTGGTGACCAGCACTAGCGGGATGCCACCGACAGCCTGAGAGATGGCTTTGGCAGCGTCGAAGGGGGCTTCGCCGTCGAGGTGTCGTAGCACGGCGATAGCGCCGGTGTCGCTGCGAACCACGTCAGCCTCAATGCCTGCCAGCGCGCAGACTCCCGCCAGGGCTCCAGCGGAGGCCACGGGCGTGAGCAGGGCGGCTAGGAGGAGTCCGCCCGGTGCTGTCAAGGAGGACAGGTCATCGGGAATGGCGACATTGCCGAAATCGTCACTGCTGCCAGTGTTGCCGGTTGCTGCGTG
The DNA here is from genome assembly GCA_031283115.1 of Cellulomonadaceae bacterium. GTDB lineage: Bacteria > Actinomycetota > Actinomycetes > Actinomycetales > Cellulomonadaceae > Xylanimonas. The sequence goes on from JAITCK010000251.1 coordinate 2,051, forward strand.
GGCAGCACGCTCTTCACCACCCTGGGGTGCGGGCGGCAGGCTGTCAGACAGGGCGCCACCTTCCCCGAAGAGTTCAGAGATGTCGTCGGGGATGGTCAAGTCTTCTGGCAGGCGGAAGTCGTCGCCGGGGCCGTCCATTGTTGTCATCGGGCATCTCCCTGCTGGGCGCCATGCCGGGGAAGTGTCCGCTGTGTCTGTCGCATCGTCGCATCCACCATCACAGGGCACCCTTGGTGGAGGGGATGCCGTCGATGCGGCTGTCGTGGGCGATAGCAGCGCGTAAGGCACGGGCCAGGGCTTTGAACTGTGCTTCGACAATGTGGTGGGGGTCGCGGCCTGCCAGCAGGCGCATGTGTAGGCAGATGCCAGCGTGGTGGGCGATGGATTCCAGGGCGTGGCCGGTCAGAGACCCGGTGAAGTGGCCGCCTATCCGGTGGAAGGCTAGGCCGTTTGGCTCGCCTGTGTGCACAAAGTAGGGTCGGCCAGACACGTCGACGACGGCGTGAGCGAGGGCTTCATCGAGGGGAACGGTGGCGTCACCGAAGCGGGCGATGCCGCGCTTGTCGCCAAGGGCTTGGCGCAGGGCCTGGCCGATGACGATGGCCGTGTCTTCTACCGTGTGGTGGGCGTCGATGTGGGTGTCGCCGCTGGCCTGCACGGTGAGGTCGATGAGGGAGTGCTTACCTAAAGCGGTGAGCATGTGGTCGTAGAAGGGCACGGTGGTGGAGATGTCGGTGCGGCCGGTGCCGTCGAGGTTGAGTTCGACAAGAACGGACGATTCGCTGGTCGCGCGCTCAATGCGGGCGGTGCGGGGGGCTGTCATGTCAACTCCTTGATGACGTCGGTGAGTGATGTCTTGAATCTATCGGTTTCTTGGGGTGTGCCTACGGAGACGCGCAACCATCCGTCTGGTCCGACTTCGCGGATGAGCACTCCACGGTCGAGGAGGCCCTGCCAGACGGCGTGGCGGTCGGGGAAGGTGCCGAAGAGGGCAAAGTTGGCGTCCGTGTCGGCGACCCGCAGGCGCCCACCGTCTGGGCCGGTCTGCTTGCGTAACCAGGAAACCAGGCTGTCGCGTTCGGCGCGCAGGGTGTTGACCTGAGCCAGCATGGCGTCCGTGTGGGCGAGGGCTGCCCGGGCGGTGGCTTGGGCCACGGCGGACAGGTGGTAGGGCAGGCGGACAACCCGTAGGGCGTCCACCAGGTCCGTCGATGCGGCCAGATACCCTAGGCGTAGGCCAGCAGCAGCGAAGGCCTTGGACATGGTGCGACTGACGGCCAGGTGGGGGTAGTCCCCCAGCAGGGTCAAGGCGCTGGGGGTGCCTGCGCGACGGAACTCCGCATAAGCCTCGTCAACAACGACGACTGCGCCTGCCGGTTTCCCGTCGGCATCTGCCGGCGCATCGGGGACGCGCACGTCAGCGGCGGCATCGCAGATGGCGCGGATGGTGGCCAGCGGCAGGGCGGTGCCGGTGGGGTTGTTAGGGCTGGCCAGCAGGATGACAGACGGCTGGACTTCCGCAATGAAGGCGACAGCAGCAGCGGCGTCTACGGTGAAGTCTTCTGCCCTGCGGCCTGCCAGCCAGCGGGTGTGGGTGTCCCGGGCGTATTCGGGGTACATGGAGTAGGTGGGGGCGAAGCTGAGGGCAGTCCGGCCTGGCCCGCCGAAGGCTTGGAGCAGGTGGAGCATCACCTCATTGGAGCCGTTGGCGGCCCACATCTGGTCTGGAGTCACGGTGACGCCAGATTCGCGGGCAAGGAAGGTGGCCAGGTCTGCCCGCAAGGCCAGGAAGTCCCGGTCGGGGTAGCGGTTGAGGTTGCGGGCGGCAGCGGCCACATCGGCAGCGATCTGGGCGACCACCTGCTCTGGGGGCGAGTAAGGGTTCTCGTTGACGTTGAGCAGCACGGGCACGTCAAGTTGCGGCGCACCGTAGGGTTTCTCGCCCGCCAGTTCCGGCCGGTAGGGAAGGGTCACACGGCCATCCTAGTTAGATGGCTGCAGCAAGTTCTTGGTCAGTGTCGGTCGCGGACATGCTTGCAGGCTGCATCCGGCTCAGGCGGTCGAAGGGGGACCAAGCAACTAGACCCCGGTAGATGGCGTATTGGAGCAAAAGGATGGGGATGATAAGAACCAGCAGGGGCAACTGGTAGACCAAGGGAATGGGGATGACATTCCATAGGGCCACAAAGATGTCTGACCCTTCCGGGTTGAAGTTGAAGAAGTAGTTGGCTGCCGGGTCTACCCAGGCGCGCAAGGCCAAGGTGACGGGGAAGACGGCCATGTTCACGGCAAAGAAGGACACTAAGGATCCGAAGGAGCCGCGAACGGTGGGCCGGTAGAAGCCCAGGGACACCATGAGGGCACCGAGGACAACATTGCCCAGGTGGTCAAGGTAGAAAAAGGAGTTCATGGAGAACAGGGGCAGGCCAATGTATTCCGCGGCGGGGGCCATGATGGCCAGGACGGCGCCAGCAATGCCTGGGTAGAAGAGGAGGGCGCGCAGGCGACCCACCCATGTGCCCTCCCCCAACCAGAAGGCGGGGATGAGCATGAAGGGCACCATGGAGCAGAAGTGGAGGGGCAGGTTTTGCGTCAGTGCAAAAGCGAATCGCGGATCCATGGCCCGCTGGATGGTGAACACCGTGGTGGAGATGAGCAGGCCGACAGCCAGCAGAGTCATCACCCGGCGTTGCATCTGCCGGTCGCGGCCACGCAGCCACAGGTGGACGCCGATACCAAAGAAGGTGGCGGCGGCGAGCATGAGGAACCAGGCAGGGCTAAAGGGAGCGACAGTCACGCAGGAAAGATTATTGACCGCATCAACTATCTGAGTGGTTGCAGCAAGCGTCTATGAGTCATTGAGCGCCAAGATAAGCGGTCAAATGTGGCCAGCCGTGGGCGGTGTGGGGAAGGCACGCACGGCTCGCCGCACGGGCAGACAGGCCGTCAGCCGCCGAAAACGTTGACAGGGCTGACAATGTCAGCCAGAACAAGCAGCACTGTGGCACCAATCAGCAAAATGACCATGACATAGGCGACGGGCAGCATCTTGGCCACATCGGCCGGGCCAGGGTCGGGGCGGCCTCGACGGCGGGCGATAGTCCGCTTGGCCCCCTCATAGAAGGCGTTGGCAACATGGCCACCGTCCAGGGGCAGCAGGGGAATCAGATTGAACACAAAGAGGGCCATGTTGAGGCTGGCCACCAGGGAAACCATGACGGCCACCCGGTCGAGCACGGAGGCGCCCTGGGCTCCGGCAACATCAACGGCGGCCCGGCCAATCCCCACCACAGACATGACGCCGTCGGAGGCCCGCGGCGTATCGGTGAGCATATCGTGAGCGACGTTGAACAACTGGTAGGGCAGGGTGACTACTACGCGCACGGTGCCGGTGAACTGCTGCCAGACAGCGCTGGGCACCTGGGACATGGGGATGGATTCACGGGCGATAGTGGGCGACAAACCGACAAAGGCACCAGTCACGGTTTCGATAGTTCCGGCGTCGTCACGTAAGGGTTGCCCGTCCGCATCCATCAGCGCCCGAGTGACTTCTTGAGGGACGATGGTCAAAGGAACGTGCTGGCCACCGCGTTCAACGACGATGGGGATCGCTGCGGCGGCGCTCGCGGAATCTACCGGCGGGGTGAGGGCATCCAGGCTGTCAAGCAGGTCATTCCAGTTGCGCACGGCCTGCCCGTCGAACTCGACAATACGGTCGCCTGCTTCGATGCCCGCTTGGGCGGCTGGGGCTGGGGCTGTCGCCGGGTCGCAGGGGCTACCGTCAGCGGTGGGAACACAGGCGGCTACCGTCGAGATGACGGGCGTGACCTGGGTGAAACCAATGGCGAAAGAGGCGGCAGTCAAGGCGATGCTCAGCAGCAGGTTCATGAAGATGCCACCGGCCATAACCACCACTTTTTTGGGGGCAGACAGGTTGAAGAAAACGCGATGCTCATCGTCGGGGCCAACCTCGGCCATGGAGTCCTCGCGGGCGTCGGCCACCAACTGCCCTAAAAACCCCTTGCCGTCAGGTTTAGCATCGGGCCGTTTGGGCGGCAACATGCCAATCATGCGGACAAAACCACCAAAGGGCAGGGCCTTGATGCCGTATTCGGTTTCACCAACGATGCGAGACCACAGTTTGGGGCCAAAGCCAATCATGTATTGCGGGCAGCGCACGCCAAACTTTTTGGCCGGAAGCATGTGGCCTAACTCGTGCATACCTACGGACAGGCCAAGGCCAAGAACAACAACCAGGATGCCGACAACCACCGGCCACACAGAACTCACTGGCCCAGCCTATACATGGCTGCCTCGTAGGGCCGAAGGCTTTGACTGCCGTGTGCCCCGGCAGGGCGGTCACTGTCAGGGTAGGTGGAGGCCAGCAGTTGGCCTTGAGGTGCTGCGACAGGCCGTTTGAGGGGGGTGGCGCTGAGGTTACCTTCGACGGCGTACCGCTGGCTGCCGCTGCCGCGCACGTAGGCGAAATAGTTTTTTGCCCCCGATGCGACAAAGCGAACATCGCCGTCAACCAGGGCGGGTGTGTCCCGACGTAGGGCGATGAGGCGGCGGTAGAAGGCAAGCACAGAATCGGCCTGGCCCAACTGTGTGGCGACATTGCACCAGCGTTGGTCGCCATCGCCGACAATCCACGGGGTGACCTGGCTGAAACCGGCGTGGTCGCCGCCATGCCACTGCATGGGTACGCGGGCGTGGTCGCGGCTGCCAGCCAGCACGGTAGCGAAGGCGTCGGCTGGACTGTGGCCGTCAGCAATCAGTTCCCGGTACAGGTTGAGGGATTCCACATCACGCAGCTGCGACATGTCGGTGAAGGTCTGATTGACCATGCCAATCTCGTCGCCCTGGAAGATGAAAGGGGTGCCCTGGGAGGTCAGTTGGATCAGGGCCAGCAGTTTAGCCAGCGGCGCCCGGACGGCAGGGTCGGGGTTGATTTTGGAGATCATGCGCGGGTTGTCGTGGTTGTTGTAGAACAGGGACATCCAGCAGGAGTCCGGGTATCCGAGCGTCCAGTCGGTGAGGTAGCGGGCCAGATAGTTGAGGTCGTAGCGGTAGCGGTCGAAGCGGGCGTGGCCGGGGGTTTCCAACTGGTCAAAGTTGAAGATGAGGTCCAGTTCGCGGCGGGGTGCAGCGGTGAGGAGTGCGGCCATTTCGATGCCAATGCCGGGTGTCTCCCCTACCGAGAAAGCCCCGTGAGGTTCGAAGGCTTCCACCTTCAACTGGTGCAGGTATTCGTGCAGGCGCGGCCCGTAATAGTAGTTTTCCACACCGGTGAAACCCATGAGGTTGCCGATGGTCGCATCCCCATCGGGCAGGCCAGGCTGCTTGGAAATGTAGTTGATGACGTCAAGCCGGAAGCCGTCAACCCCCTTGCTTAGCCACCAGTCCACCATGTCGACGACGCTGGCCCGCAGGGCCGCGCACTCCCAGTTGAGGTCCATCTGTTTGGGTGAGAAAAGGTGCAGGGCCCACACGCCAGGCTGGCCAGCAGAGTTGAGGCCGTCTGGGAACCAGCGCCAGGCCGGGCCGGAGAAAAAGGAGGTCCAGTTGTTGGGCGGGGTTGCCGGGTTGCCGTCGCGGAAAATGTAGTAGTCACGGTAGGGCGATGCCGGGTCGGTGAGGGCCTGCTGGAACCATTCGTGTTCGTCAGAGGTGTGGTTGACCACCAAATCCATGATGAGCCGCATCCCGCGGGCGTGCAGGCCAGCCAGGAGTCGGTCAAAGTCTTCCATGGAACCGAACTCGGCCATGATGGCCCGATAGTTGCGAATGTCGTAGCCGTTGTCGTCGTTGGGTGAGTCGTAGATGGGTGACAGCCAGAGGGCGTCAATACCCAGGTCACGCAGGTAGTCG
>JAITCK010000211.1 GCA_031283115.1 Cellulomonadaceae bacterium
CTTCGCCCAAGACCTCGGGTCGCGGGCCATCAACCAGCCCACCGCCACCTTCCAAGGCCTCACCATCCCCAGCGACATCGACCACTTTGGCGACAACGACGAAGGCTGGCTACGCCGCCGAGCCATCTCCCACGCCATCGACCGCAAAGCCATCGCCTCCACCGTCCTAGCCGACACCGTCACCCCCGCCCACGACTTCACCTCATCCATGCTGCCCGGCTGGACAGACACCATCGCCGGAGTCGAAGCCCTCGACCATGACGTTGCCCAAGCCAAAGACCTCTGGACCCAAGCCGACGCCATCGACCCCTACACCGGCGCCTTCACCATCACCTACAACGCCGACGGCGGTCACGGCCCCTGGATCGACGCTATCTGCGAGCAAATCACTGAAACGTTGGGCATCAACGCCCACGGCATCCCCATCGCTAGTTACGACAGTTTCCGCGCCCAAGTGACCGACCACTTAGTGGGCGGGGCCTTCCGTATGCGCTGGCAGGCCGACTACCCCAGCCTCTACAACTTCCTTGGCCCCCTCTACGAAAGTTATGGGGCAGGCAACGACGGCGGATTTACCGCCCCAGAAGTCGACCAACTACTGGCCCAAGCCATGTCAGCCACCAACATCGACGACAGCAATGCAGCAATGATTGCCGTGCAACAAGAACTGCTGAAACGACTTCCAGTGATCCCCTTGTGGTACTCAAACGTCACCGGAGGGGTCTCTTCAAGCGTCAACAACGTAGTATTCGGCTGGAACAGCGTGCCGCTGTACTACTCGGTTGTGAAAAACTGAACCACCGTTCACTACTCACCACCACCGCTCAGGCACTCAAACGGGGGCCTGAATGGCATAGAAATAGCGGTACTGCACAGACTATTTAGCATCGTTGCAGTCCCGCGACGGGCGCTCCACGCTGTGAGCGCCCCTAGAAACGTGCGCCGGACTGCCCTGATGAACCGCCTCCGAGAGGCGAACGACGAAAGGCATGAAGATGGCGTGGTATGCAGCCAGGCGGCTGTTGCAACTCATTCCCGTATTCTTCGGGGCGACGCTGCTCATCTACGCGATGGTGTTCATTGTCCCCGGAGACCCCATTCGAGCGATGTTCGGTGACATCACACCAACCCAAGCCCAAATCGACGTGCTGCGGGAGCAATTCAACCTTGATCAACCCTTCCGAGTTCGATACTTCGGCTGGCTGGGCGGGTTCTTCACCGGCGACCTGGGCATGGCCCTCAACCGCCGCCCCGTCATCGACATGCTCCTTGACGCCCTGCCCGTCACCATCAAACTCGCCGTGCTGACCCTCATCATTGAGGCCGTCGCCGGTGTGGTGGTCGGTCTGGTATCCGGCATCCGCAAGGGTGGCATCTTCGACTCCACCTTCCTTTTCATCTCCCTGCTGGTCATCGCCGTGCCCACCTTTGTCACCGGCTTCCTGGCCCAAGTCTTCTTCGGGGTGAGGCTCCAATGGTTCCCTGTCACCGTGGGGGCTGACGTGACCTTACGGTCCCTGCTGATGCCGGCCCTCGTGCTGTCAGCCATATCCTTCGCCCTCATCTTGCGGCTGACCCGCACCACCGTGGCCGAAAACCGGTCCGCCGACTACGTGCGCACCGCCACCGCCAAGGGCCTGCCCAGCGGTCGCGTGATGAGTGTCCACGTGCTGCGCAACTCCCTCATCCCCGTGGTCACCTTCCTCGGCGCCGACCTGGGCGCCATGATGGGTGGTGCAGTGATCACCGAAGGTATCTTCAACATTCGCGGTGTAGGCCGTCTCCTCTTCGACGCCATCCACCGGGGCGACGGCCCCGTCATCGTGTCGGTCACCACCTTCCTTGTCATCGTCTACATGTTCTCCAACCTGCTGGTGGACCTGCTGTACGCCGTGCTCGACCCAAGGATCCGTTATGCCTGAGAACTTCATTCACGACGACGCCGCCCACGTCGACCTCCCCCTCGGAACGGTGCTGGTTTCCGAAGGTCGTCGCGGCCAAGAACACTTCTTCGCCTCCCTAGACGACTCGCCCAGCCTGGGTGTCGTTGACGCCCCCAACGAAGGCGCCGCCCCATCCAGCCTCTGGCGGGACGCCTGGCAGCAGATGCGCCGCCGCCCCATGTTCTGGGTGTCAGCCCTGCTCATCGTCCTGGTCATCGTCATCGCCATCTTCCCGCAACTGTTCACCAGCGTAGACCCCCGCTTCTGCCAACTGTCAGACCGCGCCGGGGCACCCCGAGCAGGCCACCTGCTGGGCTTCGATGGCCAAGGCTGCGACGTGTACTCGCGCATCATCTTCGGTGCCCGTCCGTCCGTGACCGTCGGCGTGCTCACCACCATCGGCACCTCCCTGCTTGGCGTGGCCATCGGTTCAATCGCCGGATACTTCGGCAAATGGTTCGACACCATCCTGTCCCGCCTCACCGACATCTTCTTCGCCATCCCCTTCCTCCTGGCTGCCATCCTTGTCGCCTCCACGTTCGCTGAACACCGGACCATCTGGCTTATTGCAGCCACCCTGTCCGTGTTCGGTTGGCCCAGCATCGCCCGAATCACCCGCGGATCCGTGCTGTCAGTCAAGAACAACGAGTTCGTCACCGCCGCCCGTGCCCTAGGCACCTCACGGATGGGCATCCTCTGGGGACACGTAGTCCCCAACTCCATTGCCCCCGTCATCGCCCAAGCCACCGTCATGCTGGGTGGCGCCATCGTCGCCGAAGCAACCCTGTCCTTCCTGGGCGTGGGCCTGCCCGGTTCCGTCGTGTCCTGGGGCGGCGACATCTCCCGTGCCCAAGGCATGCTCAACACCAACCCGCAGGTACTCCTCTGGCCCGGCCTGGCCCTGGCAATCACCGTCCTCAGCTTCATCATGATGGGCGACGTCGTGCGCGACGCCCTTGACCCGAAGGCTCGCACCCGATGACCATCAACGACACCACCCCCGTTGCTGCTGACGAGACGTCACAGACCTACTCGACGCCCGCCGCAGGCCACGATGGCGAAACCCCGCTCATCGACATCCGTGACCTTGAAGTGAGCTTCACCACGTCAACCGGCGTGGTCAACGCCGTGCGCGGCGCCAACCTCACCATCTACCCGGGACAGTCCGTCGCCATCGTCGGCGAATCCGGGTCAGGCAAGTCGACCACGGCCCACGCCATCATCAACCTGCTACCCGGCACCGGCAAAATCACCGGCGGCTCCATCAAGTTCAACGGCCGCGAACTGGTCGGCGCATCCAAAAAAGACATTGTTGACCTGCGCGGTAAAGAAATCGGCATGGTACCGCAAGACCCCATGTCCAACCTCAACCCCGTGTGGCGGGTCCGCTTCCAAATCGAAGAAGCCCTCACCGCCAACGGCTTCAAAGGAACCAAGGCTGAACGTCGCGCCCGCGTCGCCGAACTACTCGCCAACGCTGGCCTGCCCGACGCCGAACGCCGCATGAACCAGTACCCCCACGAATATTCGGGTGGTATGCGTCAGCGTGCCCTCATCGCCATGGGTTTGGCCTCCAACCCCAAACTGCTCATCGCCGACGAGCCCACCTCGGCCCTCGACGTGACCGTACAGAAGAAAATCCTTGACCACCTGGACAAACTGACCACCGACCTGGGAACGGCCGTCCTGTTCATCACCCACGACCTGGGCTTGGCCGCAGAACGTGCCGAACACCTGGTGGTCATGTACAAGGGGCAGATCGTCGAATCCGGGCCGTCACGCCAGATTCTCGCCGCCCCCAAACACCCCTACACGCAGCGCCTCGTCGCCGCCGCCCCCTCCCTGGCCTCCCGCCGCATCCAGTCGGCCCACGCCCGCGGAGAAGAAGCAGCCGACCTGCTCGC
>JAITCK010000110.1 GCA_031283115.1 Cellulomonadaceae bacterium
CGCCTGGCAGCGGTTTTTTTGTTGAGTCCCCGCAGGCCGGGTGAGAGCCGGTCGGCGGTGTGGGCTTGGGCGAGTTCGGCACGGTGGCGGGCGCGGGATGGTAGCCAGTATCCGAAGACGAGAATCCCTACGGCGATTGCGACGATACCTGCGGCCGAGGATTCCACATCAGCAGAATATGCCCGTACTTGTTATCGCATCAGTATGTGCTGCGGCGTGTTGCTATTCGTGGTTATTGTGTGGCTATTGTCTCTTTTTCCAGCGGGCCAGGAGTCCATCGGGAACTTCACTGCTGGTCAGGGCGAATGTTCGATGGTCTCGCCAATCGCCTTCGATATGCAGGTAGCGCTGCCGTATTCCTTCGTCACGGAATCCGAGTTTTGCGACGACTCTCAGGCTGCGTTCATTTCCCGGGCGAATGTTGATTTCCATGCGGTGGAGCCCAAGGGTGGTAAAGCAGTGGTCGGTGGCGAGGGCGACGGCTGTGGGGACGATTCCTCGCCCGGCAACGTGCCGTGAAATCCAATAGCCGATAACGGCTGACCTCAGTGACCCGTAGGTGATCCCGGTGACGGTTATTTGGCCTACCAGTTTGCCGTCCAACTCGATCACAAAGGGCAGGGCTGTTCCTTGCTGGGCGGCCCGGTGGAGGGCACGCACATAGTGGCTGAAGGTTGTTGGCTGTGTTGGGGTGTCTGTGGCGGGCACGGTGGCTTCCCAGGGGCCTAGCCAGCGGTGGTTTTCGCTGCGCAAGCGCAACCAGGCGGTTTCGTCTGTTTCTTTGAGTGGCCGCAGCACCACCTGTCCGGCAGGGGTTGTGTCGCTGAGGCGCACCGCCCAGGTTTTGTTGCCGCGCAGTCTGGTCCACAGCCTGTCCAGCGGCCCCTGCCTGTCACCTTTCACCGTCACCTAGACGACACTATCTATTTGGCCCCGTAGCCGCCTGTCGGCGCGCCATGTTCGCGGTTGCTGGCGCCCAGGAGGCAGGCTTGGGGGATGGCTGGCGAACAGGGCACGGATTCTCCGGGCGGGAACTCTCAGGCTGCTAAGAGGGACTTGCGGGGACGGTTGACTTTTGCCCGGCAGGCCCACAGTTCAACCTACCGGCAGGAGATCGCCTGCCAGTTGGCTGAAACGGCTGCCAGTGTGGAGGCCTTGTGGGTGGCCCGCCGGGTGGCGTCGTATGTGTCGTGGCCTAGCGAGCCGGGCACGGAGGTTCTCAACGCGAATCTTTTGCGGGGTGGGGTTTCTTTGCTGCTGCCTGCTGTGGGTTCGGATGTCGATTTACGGTGGTCTGTGGTCGCTCCCGGCGAGGATGTGGCCTCGGTTGGTCACAAGCCGTCTGATGATGCGACGGCCCTGGCTACCGCCGATGTTGTGCTTGTTCCTGCCTTGGCTGTCGATAGCAGGGGCACCCGGTTGGGCCAGGGGGCTGGCTGGTATGACCGCATGTTGGCGTTTGCTTCGGCGGGAGCCTTGCTGGTGGCTGTCGTCCACGATGACGAGTTTTTTGATGCCGCTACTGCTCCTCTCCCCCGTGAACCGCATGACCGCCTGGTGGGGGCCGTGTTGACGCCATCGGCCTACCGCGTCTTGACGTGAGGCGTTTTTGATGTGAGGCCCGCACGGTCGGGGCAGTGTCCGCACAGTGAGCAAGAACACGGGGCCGCAGGTAGACCCTGCGTAGAAGTTCCCCCGAAAAATCGCGTAAAATCTTCGCCCGTGCCTACTTACGCTTACCGGTGTGCCGACTGCGGCTACGCGTTCGACATTCACCAGTCCTTCAGCGATGAGTCTTTGACCGTGTGCCCGCAGTGCCACGGCGTGTTGCGTAAGCAGTACGGCACCGTTGGGGTGACCTTCAAGGGTTCAGGCTTCTACCACAATGATTCACGGGCGGGCGCAAAGAAGACTGCCAGTTCGAAGTCGTCCAACAGCAACACGTCCAAGACTCCCGCTAAGGCTGCCGCCTAGTTTTTTCTTTGTGCTGCCCGATGGGTCACAGTCGGGTCACTTTGTACGCACAGGCACCAGCGCAGGCAGGTTATCCACAGCCGCGACTGTCTTTGTCCCGGCAAGGTTGTTACCGCTCTAGCCTGCCGTCTATGACCCGCCGCCACTCCCCCAGCCTCCGGCCCTCCGCCTTCCCGCGGCAGCAGGCGCCCCGGCCTGCTGCCCGCCTCAACTCCACGCCCGGACTACCGGGGGCAGGGTCTCCCCTGCGTCGCCGACTGCGACGGTACTGGTGGCGATCCCGATGGGCTGTTGTCGCTGTCAGCCTGGGGATCGCCGCTGCAGCCACCGTACACACCCTAGCCCCACCACCACCAGCAGACCCGACCCTCACCTGCACTGACGCCAGTAGTTCCGGGCTTTCCCAGCAGCGCACCATTGACGCCGCCCCGGCTGGTTCTGTTGTCGTGCCCATCATGCTTGACCCGTCTTTTGCCGCCTATCTCAGCCCTGGCGACCATATTGACCTGCTGGCCAACAGCGAATACGTGGCTAGACGGGCACAGGTTTTACCCGCCCCCACGCAGGCAGCCGACTCCAAGCAGCCGGGGCAATCGACGGGAGGGCTGCTGGGGTCTGTTGGCGCGCGGGATGCTCCCGCATCAACCCTAGTGGCTGTCAGCCGTGAAGAATCTCGGGCCGTCTCAGCGGCCATGTTGCAGGGCACCTTGGCCGCTGTCATCGTCCGATAAGAGCCGGATCGTGGCCGTCCGCCGCGTGTCGCCGCAAGCCGGGCAGGCCAACGGCTGACACTTGCCTCATGTTCAAAGGTTTCAAAGATTTCTTGCTCCGCGGCAACGTGCTCGACCTGGCCATCGGTATCGTTGTCGGTGGCGCCTTCACGGCAGTGGTTCAGGGACTGGTCAACGGGATTCTCAACCCGCTCATCGCCGCTATTTTTGGCCAGCCCGACATCAGTCACATCGGAAAGTTCCACCTCAACGGGGCCGAGTTCAGTGTGGGCCTAGTGCTCAACGCCCTGCTCAACTTCATCATCATCGCCGCCGCCCTCTACTTCTTTGTAGTGTTGCCGGTCAACAAACTCATGGCTATGAGCAAAAAACCTAGCCCTGCTGATGAAGCCCTCAGCCTGGAACAAAGCGAGGTTGACCTGCTCACCGAGATTCGTGACCTGCTCAAAACCCAAAATACTGCCCCCACCGATGTCCAGGCGTGAGGCGGTTCTGGTCCACAGTTCGTTGCACATCGGTGGTGTCAAACCGCTAACGGCACGGCACTAACCGCTAACGGTGTCCGCGTTCTCCCCAATGCGGGGGCACGTCGGCAGCCAGGCGTGAATCGTTGGACTCAAAGCCTCCCCGTTCATCATCCGCTAGGCCCGGTATCGACTCCCGTTCGATGCCGGGCCTTGTTACGCGGCGGTGCTTACGGCGCAGCGCAGGCGGCTGCTGAGGCACCGACTGCTGAGATAGCAAAGATGGCCGATCGTCCATCAGGCAAGGTCAGCATCGGTGAGCAGGGGAACAACCAGGTCACGTGGGGTGACGTCGGCGCCCCGGCTGCCCATGCGCTCGTCGCGGGCTTTCTGCACTAGCCAGCGCACCCGGTCGGCTTCGCCGTCAGGGTCAAGGAAAACGGCGGCACTCCACACCTGCGTCACCACCCAGCCCAAGGATTCGAGGCGGCCAGGCAGTTGCCGGTCACGCACCCGGATGGACGGTTCGCTGGTGTAGGCGGCATCATCGGTGAGTACAGCCACCAGCATTTGACCGGGCAGGTCGGGGTGGCCCACAACCAGCGGGATACGCCCAGTGGAGTTGCCGCTGGCGCAGGGAAGGCCATAGTCGGTTTCTACGGTATAGCCCATACGCCAGAGGCGTTCGCCCAGGTCAGCCAGGAGACGGTCGGTGGTGGCTCCGGCTCCCTCCATTTCGGCAGCAGTCTCGGCAGCAGCCTCCTCGCCAACCGTCCCGTCAGCCGCCACACTACCGGCATCCGCGACGCCACCACCAGCAGCCAGGGTGAGCACTTCAGCCAGCATCCGCGAACCATCAGTGCGCAGGCGGTCAGGGTCAAGGTCGGCTGCTGTCAAGCAGGACACCACGTGGAGGCGGTGGCGCACCGCTCCCAGCGCCTCGCAGAGCAGGCCAGCGCCGCGCGGTTCAGCCAATCCGGCGAACCGATGCAGCACCCGCCCGTGGGGGGTGCGGCCCAAGCCGATGGCCAGCACAATGGTGTCGCGGATCAGGCCGGTGGCTTCGCTGGCTTCCACCACGGTGACGGCTTCGCTGCGGGCCGGGTCGAAGAAGGGTTCCAGGGCCGGGTTGGCGCGTACCTCACTAGCCAGGGCTTCACGGATGCGGGCGGCATGAACGGAGGTCAAGGCAACAATGCCCAGGGAGGCTTCTGGCCTGGTCAGGGCGTGGTCGATGACGATGTCGACAACCCGGGCCACTTCTTCGGGGGTGGAGCACACGGTTCCGGTGGTCGGGTTGGGCATACCGCGGCCGTCAACCAGGTCGAAGGCAACCCCTTGCTCGACGGCAGGCATCGGGGGTGTAGCCATGCTGCCTGCGTAGCCGTGGCGGGCAAGCAGACAGGCCAGGGCGGTGTCGCGGCGGCCTGGCCGGGCAGCCAAAGCAATGGTGGGCAGCACGTCAGCGAACTCGCTGACAGCATCAGTAGTGGCGCGCCGATGGTCGCCAATAACAACAATCTGCCGACCGCGCGCCACCGCAGAGATCACCCGTTGGAGGGGCGTGTGTTCGATGCCGTCCAGAACCACCAGGTCAACGGTGCGGCAGGCATCTGCCAGGGCGGGCACTTGGGTGGGGGTTCCGGCCAAGGCCGGAACCAGGCGGTGGAGCACGCCGCCATGTCGGGAGGCCATCTGCCGCACCGACGTCAACTGTCCTTGAACCAGTTGACTGTACAAGGCTTCAACGTCAGCGGCTTGCGCCCGCATGGCTGCCGCCCGGCGGCTCTTGACGACAGCCCTGATGGACGTGGACAGGGAGGCGATGTGGCGGGCGTCCAGGTCGCGGAAGCGGCGCACCAGGTTGTCCAGGCTGGCCCCGTCATGCCCGGCTAAGGCTTGATCGCTGGCGAGAATCTGCTCAAAGACTGACGACCACCAGGCCAGGTCGAGTTCACATTCGACCTGGTGGACGGGGACTTGCCGGGCAGCAAAGTCGTCGATGAGGTCACCCAAACCTGCCTGACGTACCCGCCGCAGGGCGACGTTTTGCCGGGGCAGGTGAACCAGGGCGGCGTCATCGGCAGCCAAGGCCAGGCAGCGGGCGCTCAGGGCGTCCAAGTCGGTGTCGAGCAGGCCGCCGCCAACGGGCGTGGAGGCCAGCACAGGTTCCAGGGCGTCGCAGTCAATGCGCACGGCTTCGCACGTGTCTTCGATAGTGGCGAGGCCTTCGGGTAGTACCGGCCAGCCGCCGTTGGCGCTGTGGGTTGCCCAGGCTTCACGCTGGGATTGCACTTGAGCCAAAGCGGCGTGGAGGTCGTCAACCCGCACTCCCGGGCGGAGCATGTCGCGGGCGCGTTTGCGCAGGCGACGCCGGACTACGGAACTCATGTCCACACCGTGTTCGGCCCGCCATTTACGGGGGGCAGTGGCTTGGAGCATGTCGGCAGCGCTGCGTTCAAACACCATGGGCTGGAACACGTCCAAGGTGCCACGCATCCCGGCCAGCATGGCCAACTGGTCGGCGAAGGCGTGGACGCTGGCTGGCGGGGTCAACCCGGTGGTTTCGGTGACGTAAGCGATTTGTCGGCGCAACTGCGGCAGGGTGACCTCGCCTAGCCTGCGCACCCGAGTCAAGGCTTCAGCGGCAGCATCGTCGCTGGTGAGGTTGGCTTCATGCCAGCCGGTTGCCCTGGCTGCCGGGGTGAAAGCGCCCAGTTCTGCCGCCTCTTGTAGGTCGGCTGCGCGGGCGGCCCGCTGGTCTGCCGTCAACTGGCATACGGTGGCTACGGGCAGGCGCACCTGCGTGGACGGGGTGGGCCGTTCACTGGTCAAGCGGGCCAGGGCTTGCAGGGCATCGTAGGCAGAAACGTTCCAGGGGTAGCGGGGGGCGTGAAGTGCCGTGATGTAGGCGCTCAGGCCGCCGCGGGCCCCCACTAGGGCGTCACGAATGTTGGCGATACTGTTTTCGTCCAGGCTTTCGGTACCCGAAGAAATAGACATGAGGATTTTGCTGGACACCTGGTGGCGCCCGGTGGGTGACGGGGGCACATCAAGGAGGAGGCCGTCAAGGTTGAGGCGGGTCAGGCGGGCGGCCAGGTTGTCGGTGGCGCGGCGGTGACCGGACACGTAAAGCACACTGCGGCCTGCTGCAGCGGCCTCAGCGATGACGGCTGCCACGGTGCCGGGAATGTCGGAGCCGATGGGGGCGTCCACGTACAGGTGGCCGCCTGTGGCTAGGGCTTCGATGACGTGCCGTTGGGTGGGATCCAGGTCGCCTGCGCCGCGTTCCGCGCCAGGGTCGGGGTCGCCTACGGGTGCTGCGGGCAGGCCTGCGGCGGCGATGACGGCGGTTGCCTCATCCACTCCGGCCAGAGCGGCGACCACCTCATGGTGAACCAGTTGGTCAGCCAGGGCGTCCAGGTCGTCGACCAGGCTTTTTTCCGGGTGGACAAAAGCGCCCACCAGCAGAGTGCGATCCAGGCGGAAGTCAGCAAGCACGGCCTTGCCCAAGGCTTCGATGCGGGCCAGAGCATCGTCCGGGTTGAAGCCCGTGTCTGTCAGAGTGGTGGCCGCCAACGCTTCGGCGTCCAGTAAAGCGCCGTGGGCGCGCAAAGTTCGCGCCACCACAGGGTTGATTTCTGCGCTGGCTTCCAAAGCCAACGTGAAGTCGCCGTCGCCGCCGTCACGCTCCACCAAAGCGACCGGACGCAACACGACAGGTGCCCGCACGGTACGGAACTGAGGCTGCGGCAGATCATCGTCGGCAGGCGTCGGTACAGGTGATGCGGGGGGGACGACAGGGGTTGCGCCAGTGAAATCGGCGTGGATCACCGTCCCTGTCTCCGCATCATCGGCGATAGTGTCCGATGCAGCAGCGCCCGATGCAGAACCGTCGGGGGTGCCGTCGTCAGGCGCAGCAGAAACACCGTCACCGACAGGCTGGCTTGCGTCGCCGCTGGCCGTTACCGCCGAATCGTGCGGTTTACGGGCGACAGCAGCCAAAGCGATCACATCATCGCCCGGATCCTCCGGCTGATCAGGAGCATCCACAGGTTCTGTCCACGTGGCAACACCCACCGCAAAAGACGTAGGCGCTAAACCTAAAGAATCAGAATCACGGGCAGACCGGGCAGCCACAGCCCGCGCCCTGCGCCGAGCAGAAGGCAGCACGTCAACGTCACGGATAATGTTCGACAGCAAAGTAGGGCGGCCCGCATACAGGCTGGCAATGCCCGACGGATGAGCCGCCGACAAGTTGATCACAGCATCACCCAGCAGGCCAACATCAGCCAACGTCGACGCCCCCACGGCCTCAACTAAATCCTCACGCCAACGATCCACAGCCGCCGCAACAGTGCAGGCAGGCGTCGGCGGAGAAACAAGAGCAGGACGCGGCGGAGCAGCGGCAGACACCACCCCCGGCTCGACGGACTGGGCTGCTGCACTTCCACGCCACACGTTCACACTTCCACGGTAAAACCACACGCATGTAACTAGACGATGCCGCGCCGCGCAGCCATGAGATAGAGGCAGTGTGATGTATTCTTCGGCCCGCTATCTTGCGCCTGTAGCTCAGGGGATAGAGCACCGCTCTCCTAAAGCGGGTGTCGTTGGTTCGAATCCAATCAGGCGCACCACAGAGACCGAGCACCGCTCTCCTGCTGTCACATTGCCGACCTCCGGTCGGACGGTGTGTCGAAGGTTCGAATCCAATCGAGGGCACAGTGTTGTTTGGCAGCATCTTGCCGTTCGCCGCCGGAGGCGGCTCCTTGGCTGCGACCGGCCTGTTTGTCCGCGCGGCGCCGTGCACGCCGCCACCGCGCTCGGCTGTCAGTCCGGCGACTGATGTGAGTCTTTTCAAATTGTCCCTAGTAATCCCGTGTATATGCGGTGGGGGCGGCGGGTGCACAAAAACACGGTTGGACGGACTGGATGCGCCATAGGTTCACATATGGGGATGGGCTGGTGGACACTGTGATCAGTGGATCCGGCGTCATCGTGACATCGACGCCCCGTTCACCACCGCAACTATTTCGCCGCGCGGATCTCGTGCGGCCCTGACGAGGAGAAAACATCCCTGTGAGCGACATCAAGTACTCCTTTGGCCTGTGGACCGTCCAGTGGCAGGGCGTCGACCCCTTCGGTGAGGCCACCCGCCCCCACCTGGCTGCTGCTGACGCCATCCGTAAGCTCGCCGAACTCGGCGCTTCTGCTTACACCTTCCACGACAACGACGTGTGGCCCATCACCGCCACCGAGGCTGAGCGCCAGGCCGCCATCGACTCCATCAAGGCCGCTGGCGAAGAAACCGGCATGGTCTGCGAAATGGTCACCACCAACACCTTCTCGCACCCCGTGTTCAAGGCTGGCGCCTTCACCTCCAACGACCGCAACGTCCGCCGTTACGGCCTGCGCAAGATCCTCAAGCAGGTTGACCTGGGTGCCGAACTCGGCGCCACCACCTTTGTCATGTGGGGTGGCCGCGAAGGCATGGAGTACTCCAACTCCAAGGACCTCGGTACCGCTCACGCCCGCTACGCCGAAGGCATCGACACCGTTGCCGCCTACATCAAGTCCAAGGGCTACAACATGCGTGTCGCCCTGGAACCCAAGCCCAACGAGCCTCGCGGTGACATCTTCCTGCCCACCATCGGTCACGCTATCGCCCTCATCAACACCCTTGACAACGGCGACATTGTTGGCTTGAACCCGGAGACCGGCCACGAGCAGATGGCTGGCCTCAACTACACCCACGGTCTGGCCTTGGCCATGTACTGCGACAAGTTGTTCCACATTGACCTCAACGGTCAGAACGGCCCCCGCTACGACCAAGACCTGGTTCACGGCCACGGCAACCTGCTTGACTCCTTCTTCACTGTCGACCTGCTGGAGAACGGTTCGCCTAACGGCACCATCAAGCCTTACGTTGGCTACCGTCACTTCGACTACAAGCCTTCCCGTACCGAGTGGACGGACGGCATCTGGGAGTCGGCTCGCGCCAACATGGACACCTACGAACTGCTGGCCGCCAAGTCCAAGGCTTACCGTGCCGACGCCGCAGTTCAGGCTGCCTTCGACAAGGCTGGCCTGCTCGACAGCAGCACCACCCTGGCTGAGGGCGAGTCCTTCGAGTCCTTCATGGCTGAAGCCGACCCCAACATTGAAGAGTTGGGTCAGCGTCACGAGGGTCTGGTCTGGCTGCAGCAGTTGGCTGTCAAGCACCTCATCGGCTGATTTTTTCTCACCTGATGTTGAGCCCCGCCACTCCTCATGTTGGGGTGGCGGGGCTCGCCCCTTATAGAGAACACACACGTAAAGGAAACTGATGGCTCTCGTCGCCGGTGTGGATTCCTCCACCCAGTCTTGCAAGATTGTCGTCCGTGATGCTGAGACCGGCGCCTTGGTGCGCAACGGTTCGGCCAAGCACCCGGACGGTACCGAAGTCAACCCCAGCCACTGGTGGACGGCCTTTCTGGAGGCGGCTGACGCTGCCGGTGGCCTAGCCGATGTTGCTGCCTTGTCTGTGGGCGGCCAACAGCATGGCATGGTCGCCTTGGATGCTGACGGCAACGTGGTTCGTGACGCCCTGCTGTGGAATGACACGCGCAGTGCGGAGGCCGCTGAAGCCCTCATCGTCGAGTTGGGTGACGGCGACCGGGCCAAGGGTGCCCAAAAGTGGGCTGACGCTGTCGGTTCCGTGCTGGTGGCGTCCTTGACCATCACTAAACTGCGGTGGCTGCGCGACAACGAGCCAGAAAACGCCGCCACGGTTGCCGCCGTGGCTCTCCCTCACGACTGGCTGTCCTGGCGTATCGCCGGTTACGGCCCTGCTGGCGACCCGTCTGCCCCGCTGGGCCCGCAGTTGGACAAGTTGTTCACCGACAAGTCTGACGCTTCGGGTACCGGCTACTATGACGCCGAAGCCCAGGGCGGCAAGGGCGCCTACCGTTACGACCTGCTCAAGTTGGCTTTTGGCCGTGACGACATCATTCTTCCCCGCGTGATCAGCCGTAACGGTTGGGGTGCTTTGGCCCACCAGTCGGTGGCTGGCGGCGACCTGGGTGGCGGCTCTCTGATTGGCCCGGGTGCTGGCGATAACGCTGGCGCGGCCATTGGTTTGGGCATGGAGCCGGGAGATATTGCTATCTCGATTGGTACGTCCGGCGTGGTGTCGGCTGTGGCCCCCCGGCGGACGGCTGACGGATCGGGCGCTATCAACGGGTTCGCCGACTGCACCGACAACGCTCTAATGCTGGCTGTGACCCTCAACGCCGCCCAAGTTTTGGATGCGGCCCGGTCTATTCTTGACGCCGACTTCGACAAGTTGGCTGACCTGGCTCTTGCGGCTCCGTCTGGTTCGGATGGTCTGGTGCTGGTTCCTTTCTTCCAGGGTGAGCGCACCCCTAACCGGCCTAACGCCAGCGGCACCCTGCACGGGATGCGGTTGAAGAATCAGACGCCCGCCCACATGGCTCGCGCCTACATTGAGGGCATGTTGTGCGGGCTGGCTGACGGCATGGACGCTCTCAAAGCTTTGGGTGTGCCTATTGAGCGGGTCATGCTCATTGGTGGCGCCGCCCAAAACCCGGCTGTTCAGGAGATTGCCCCGCAGATTTTCGGCCTGCCTATCTCCATCCCCGAGCCGGGCGAATACGTGGCCGATGGGGCTGCCCGCCAGGCCGCCTGGGTGTTGGACGCCTCGACGGCTGGCTACGACGTGGATCCGCCCGCCTGGTCGACCTCCATGTCCAAGACCCTGCCTGCTGATGAGAAACCTGTCATCCGCAAGCAGTACGCCGCAGTCCGCGACCTGGTTTGACATCTGCGTGCACGTTTCCCCCTGCTGCCGCCTGGCGTAGGGGGATTCGTCACATTTGGGTTTCTTGGCGGGGTATTTTGCACCGGTAACCGTTGCGGTTGCTACCGTTTGCTAGGTGACTGAAGTTGTTTCACCGTTGCCACGGTTGGGGCGCCACCATCGTGGCCTCCCCGGCAGGGCCTGGCATGTGGCCTTGCTGGTGGTTTCTGCCCTGCTGGCTTTTTGCGGCCTGCTGTTGGCTTTTGCTACCCGGTGGTCTATCGACTTTTTTGGTGTCACCGATATCAACCAGATCATTTACACGTTGACGCAGCCTTTGGAGGGCACTGACGCCAGCCAGACCTGGGCTTTTGTCCGTGGTCCGCTTGCTGCCAGCCTGGCCTCGACCGCTATTTTGGTTGGCTTGGTCTATGGGTTGGTTCGTTTGCTTCGCTGCTACCGGGGGCGTACTGCTGGCCGTGGTTCACCTGCGGGTGTCCGATGGTTTGTGGCCCTTCCGCTTGCCGTGGCTGTTTTTGTTGCGGGGGCAGGTTTTTCTGTTCACCTGTTGGGCGCTGATGATGTGCGCACCTACTTTTTTGGCAAGTCCACTATATACGAAAACAACTATGTTGCCCCTGCCGATGTGGATATTGTTTTCCCGGCCCAGAAAAGAAATCTTGTCTACATTTTTTTGGAGTCGATGGAAAACACCTACATGTCTACTGATGTGGGTGGAGCGCAGCCTGTCAACTTGATTCCTCGCCTCACTCAGATCGCCAGCGATAACATTT
>JAITCK010000114.1 GCA_031283115.1 Cellulomonadaceae bacterium
CAGTTCGGCACAGCGTTGCAGCACCTGAACCATGTCCCCTACCTTGGTGGGTAGCACGTCCAGTTTGTAGAGAACGATGAGGTCGGCTGCCTCTTCCATGGCGTCGACGGCATCATCGAGGGCGGAAGTCAGGTCGTAAATGTCGTCTCGATCGAAGGGGGTGACAAAGGTTTGGTTGACCCGCTTCATAATAGCGTCGGCGTCATCGTCAGCCGCATGTTCGACGTCGGTGAAAACCTTGGCAAGGTCTACTCGTGCAGGAACGTCAACGCCGAGCATCTCCGTGAGAATGGAGGCGCCAGTCACCGTGTGACGGGCAAGATTGCTGAAGAGGTCGTAGAAGGCGGAATCTTTGGGTGACAGGCTCAGGCGCACCCCATCATCGTGACATACCGGCCAACCGGACGCGCGGCGAATCTGCGACCGTTCGACACTCGTGCTCAGATTGTTAGTGCGGCGTACTGGACGTCAAGGGCAGCCTGGGTGAAACCGGCTGCACGGTAGGCAGCCAAGGCCGGACTGTTGTCGCCGTCCACGTAGAGGACAACGCGCGAGCAACCCTGTTCAGCCAGGTAGGCCAAGGCCCGGCGGAGCAGCCGTTTCGCTAACCCTTGCCCCTGACAGGCAGGGGCAACACCGAGGGCATAGATTTCGCCGTGAACCTCACCGGATGTTCCGGCGGCAACCTCATCGCCCCCACCCTCATCACCGCTGCCGGTCGCCGGGTGGATTTTTGTCCACAGGTAGGCGGCTAAGCCCCTGTGGCCGACATCGTCGGCACCATCAGCCGGAATAACAAAAAAACCTTCCGCGTCAAACCAGGGCTGACTCATCCGTTGATGCAAGTCATCAACGGTAAGCCTGCCCTGCTCAGGATGAGAGGCGAAGGCCGCAGCATTGAGGGCAAGCCAGGCTTGATCATCGGCGCCGGGAGAAAAAAGACGGATGCCGTCGCCCGCGCCAGCCGCCAGCCTGTCCCCCGATTGGCCCCCTGCCCTGCCCCCCTGCACTATGCCCTGACCTGCGCCGTCAAGAGACCTGTCCAGCAGCAGCAGTTCCCGCACCACCGCGTAGCCCTGCGCCGCCGCAAACCCTTGAGCACAGTCAAGGTTCCCATGCGCCCACACAGTCAACCGTTTACCCCGCTGGCCAGGCTCGCCACCAAACTGCGGCAGATGGGCGTCACGTGCCGCCGTCGCCAACAGGATAGACCCCGTGCCGCGACGACGGTAAGACGGATGAACAACCAGTTCAGCGCTGGCATCTGCCCCGCTGCGGTCAATCTGCGCGTAACCCACCACACCGCCACTATGCGACCTGGCCACCACATGAGTGAGCCAAGGCTCGTCCAGTTCCAAACGCAACAACGGAACCTCAGACAGCGGCTCCAGCCCATCATGTCTGCTGGCAGCGGCAGCCAACCGCCTGACATCGGCGGCTATAAAAGAACTCAACGGCCCGATAGCGAAGGGGACAGGTTTACGCACCCCCCTATCATGCCTCGCCGTGCGGCACAGGATGCGGGATGATGGGGTGATGGACGACGAATATCTCATCAGCCCCCCATCCGGTCCAGCCCGCCCCAAAGGCACGCCAGACCATTTCCGCCGCCCCGCCATGCTTGACCCCCTGGCGGCAGACACCCTCGAAGGCCACGACGACCCCCGTCCACTGGCCTTGCGCGTACTTGTCGAAGAAATCCTCGCTGGCAAACATGACGGCGACCTGCCCGGCGCCTACACCCGCGCGGCACACATGTGTGACGACGCCGGACTCGACGATGCCGCCGACCAGTTGCGCGCCGCCGCAGCCGACGTAGACTAAGGGTGCGACGTCGGGCCGGGTGCCCCGGGCTCCATCATCTGCCGCCTCGAGCGGCCACGCGCCGAGAGGCGCTCCCAGTCCGGCGTCGCTTTTCCATGTCTGCCATGATGGGGGTATGACCGCGCAGGACGCCACCGCCGCCCCCACCACCGACCTCCGTGAGACAGACACCGAAACCGACCTAGCCGCCCACATCGCCGAACACATCGACTCCGGCCCCAACACTCACGGCAAACCTGCGCCCAAGCCCGCAAGCAGCGACACCCCCGACCAACCTGCCCCCCTACCCGAGGATCGTTTTGCCGACCGTGAACTCAGTTGGTTAGCCTTCAACGAGCGCGTGCTCGAACTGGCTGAAGACCCCGACCTGGCCCTACTTGAACGAGTCCGCTTCCTGTCCATCTTCGCCTCCAACCTGGACGAGTTCTTCATGGTGCGCGTGGCCGGACTCAAACGACGCATCGCCACCGGTATTGCCGTGACCGCCGCATCGGGCCGGTCCCCCCTAGAAGTGCTCGACGGCATCAGCAAAGGCGCCCACCGGCTCATGGCCCGCCAGGCGAAAGTCTTTGCCAAAGACGTCCAACCCGCCCTAGAAGCCCAAGGCATCAACATCATCCGCTGGGAAGACTTGGAGCAGCGCGAACAGGTGCGCCTGCAAAAATACTTCCGCAAACAACTCTTCCCCGTGCTCACCCCCCTGGCTGTTGACCCAGCCCACCCCTTCCCCTACATTTCCGGCCTCAGCCTCAACCTGGCCGTTGTCGTGCGCAACCCCTCCACCGGAAAAGAACACTTCGCCCGCGTCAAAGTGCCCGAATCCCTGCCACGCTTCATCGCCGTGGACGAACGAGGCCGCCCGTCAGCACCCACCACCTCCGGGGCCGCCGCCCGCACCAGTTTTGTCCCCCTCGAAGACGTCATCGTCCAACACCTTGACCACCTCTTCCCCGGCATGGAAGTAGTAGAAAGCCACACCTTCCGCGTCACCCGCAATGAAGACGTCGAAGTAGAAGAAGACGACGCCGAAAACCTCCTCAAAGCCATGGAGAAGGAACTACTGCGGCGGCGTTTTGGCCCGCCCGTACGCCTGGAACTTGCTGCTGGCATCAGCCCGCGCATCCGTGACCTGCTGGTGCGCGAACTCGGCGTCAGCGAAGACGAAGTGTACGAACTCCCCGCCCCCCTCGACCTCACCGGCCTCAACGTCATCGCCGACATTGAACGCCCCTCCCTGCACTACCCCCGCTTTGTGCCCACCACACCCCGGCAACTCGCGGAAGTCGAATCGGCCAACCCCACCGACTTCTTCGAAGCCATCGCCCGCCGCGACATCCTGCTCCACCACCCCTACGACTCCTTCTCCACCTCCGTCCAAAACTTTCTGGAACAGGCGGCAGCCGACCCCAAAGTCCTGGCCATCAAACAAACCCTCTACCGAACCTCCGGCGACTCCCCCATCGTGGACGCCCTCATCGACGCCGCCGAAGCAGGCAAACAAGTCCTAGCCCTGGTAGAAATCAAGGCCCGCTTTGACGAAGAAGCCAACATCAGTTGGGCCCGCAAGTTGGAGCAGGCAGGCGTCCACGTCGTCTACGGCATTGTGGGCCTCAAAACCCACGCCAAACTCTCCCTAGTGGTGCGCCAAGAACGCGACGGCCTGGTTCGCTACTGCCACGTAGGAACAGGCAACTACCACCCTAAGACAGCCCGCCTCTACACCGACCACGGCCTGCTCACCTGCGACCCCGACGTAGGCCAAGACCTCACCCGTCTCTTCAACCAGTTGAGCGGCTACGCCCCACGATCCCGCTTCCACCGCCTGCTGGTGGCACCGCGATCAGTGCGCAGCGGCCTCATCGAGCGGGTCGAACGGGAGATCGCTGCCGCCCGCGCAGGCCATGAAGCCTGGGTAAAAATCAAAGTCAACTCTGCCGTCGACGAAAAAACCATTGACGCCCTCTACCGGGCCTCCCAGGCCGGAGTCAACGTCGACCTGATAGTTCGCGGCATTTGCTCCATGCGGCCCGGCATTGAAGGACTCAGCGACAACGTGCGCGTCCGATCCATCCTGGGCCGCTTCCTTGAACACAGCCGCATCTACGCCTTCGCCAACTCGGTAGGCCCCGCCATCGGGGAAGGGGAAGAATCCGGGCCGGAAGTCTTCATCGGTTCAGCCGACCTCATGCACCGCAACCTCGACCGGCGAGTCGAAGCCCTCGTCCGCATCACCGACCCCGAACACGTTGGCACCCTCATCGGCCTGCTTGACGAATCAATGGCACCAACAACGTCATCGTGGTGGCTGGAATCTGACGGCACGTGGGTACGACATAACACCTCTGCCAGCGGCGAAGCCCTCATCGACCTCCAAGCCGAACTGGTGAACCGCCACAAGCGCCTGCGAGCCGACCGGTAACCCCCTGACCTGCTGCCCGAAAGACAACCAGCCCATGAGTACCCGAACCAAAGTCACATCGCTGAATGCAGCCAAGTCCGCCAACAAGGCCGCCATCAAGGCTGCCATCCGCCTCGGCCAAATCCCTGAACACCCCTCTGTCGCAGGGCAAAGCCGCCGCGGCCACCACAAACCCGTCCGTACTGCCGGAGCCCTCGTGTGGCGGGTCAACGACGGCGCCCTGCAAGTCCAGTTAGTCCACCGGCCCCGCTACGACGACTGGTCGTGGCCTAAAGGCAAACTCGAACCCGGAGAATCTCTGCAAACAGCCGCTACCCGTGAAGTAGGCGAAGAAACCGGCAAGCCCGTAGTGCTAGGCATCCCCCTGCCCGGCACCCGCTACCGCCTGTCCAACGGCCAATGGAAGACGGTTGCCTACTGGGCAGCCCGCCGCGCCGACCACTCCACCGACTTAGGCGCCCTGGTTGCGCGAGGTTACGTGCCCCCTGCTTCGCCCGATGAAATCGACCGGGTGCGCTGGTTCGACGTGGATGCTGCCGCCGACCGGCTCACCCGCCGCAGCGACCTCAAACCGCTCAACGCCCTCGTTGAGGCCTACGAGGCAGGCCGCCTGGACACTAACGTGCTCATCATCGCCCGCCACGGCAAAGCCACCCCGCGGGCCGCCTGGCATGAAGACGACGACGCCGACCGGCCCCTGACCCCCATCGGGCACGCCCACGCTGCCGCCATGGTTCCCGTTCTTTCCGCCTACGGGGTGGGGCGTGTGGTGTCATCCCGCTGGGAACGGTGTGCTGCCACCCTGGAGTCTTATGTGCGAGCCACCGGCCTGCGCCCCTGGTTCTCCAACAACCTCACCGAATCTGCCCATGCCCGCAATCCTGACCGGGCCGCCGCCACCACGCGGGAACTGCTCGAATCCGAAACAAACGCCGTCATGTGTACTCACCGGCCCGTACTACCTACCGTGCTGCGTATCTTTGCCGAACAGTGCCGTCGATCCATCGTCGACCTCATTCCCCCCGCCGACCCCTTCCTTGAACCCGGCGAACTCCTGGTCGCTCATGTCACCCCGGCTGTCAAAAGTAAGGGGCCGCGCATCGTCGCTATCGAGCACGTTGCGCCTGCCGTGTATTAGCCCTGCCTGCGCCAGAGCGCACGGCTCAACCGTTCACCATCGGCCACCTATGCGATCTCTGCGCGCCACCCTCTGATTTCAGCGAACACTCAACCCCCTCGCTGGTTCCACCTACACCCACCCCCCGCCCCTGAGTGACCCCCACACACGTCCTTATGGTCACACCACATTCCTTCGGGAACACCGCAAGGAATCGCCTATCCGACCAAGGGGCATCATCGTGACCAAGCAATACCCGACCCGCGCCAGCGTTCACCGCACCACTACGGTGACCACCGCCGACAACCACCAGGCCGCCGCACAGGCAACCGTCGTCATGCCCGTCTGGGCTGCCGCCGACGTCCACGCCGCCACCGCCGCCACCCCCTGCGTCACCGCCCCTGCCCGCCAGGCCGCCACCACCACGCTTCCCACCCGCGCACAGATGCGCGCCGAAGCCACCACCGGCAACCGCACCACCCGCCGCCGCAACGCCGTCAAACTCCCCACCGTCAAAGCAAACCGCAACCATGTAGCCGGTGCAGGCCTCGCCTTCGTCGCCTCCGCCACCTTCGCCGTCACCACCATGATGGGCGCCACCGTAGACACCGCGGGCACCAGCGACATCGACGCAGAATCCGCAGCCACCATCGACATCACCAGCCGCGACAGCGCCGCCTCCCGGTCCGGCGTCCGCGTTGACGGCACCGTCGAAAACCCCGAAGGGGCCGTCGCATCCGCCTCCGCCGTCTCCCAGGCCGCCAGCACCCTGGCCCGCGCCGACCAGGTGACCACCGAAACCGTTGGCGTCAGCGACGAACAACGCACCAGCATCATCGACTCCGCCGCCGTTGTCCGCGAACTCCAACGCCGCGCCGCCGAAGCCGACAGCGCCGACGAAACCCCCGACGCCGCCGACATGACCCGGTCCACCTCCACCGCCTCCGCCGACAACGTCGACCCCGCCGTCAGCCAGGCCGCCGACACCGCCATCGCAGCAGCCACCGACGACCTCGCCGGCGCCTACGACACGGCCACCGACGAAGACGGCAACACCATCGACCACGCCGCCGACACCGTAGACCCCGCCAGCGCCCTAGCCCTGGCCCTGTCGCAAACCACCGACAGCCTGGCCACCCTGCTCGACGAGACAGCCCCCACCACCGTCCTCGCCGAAGGCGCCCCCCTGACCCCCGCCGAAATCGCTGAGCAAGAAGCAGCCAAAGCCAAAGAAGAAGCAGGCCAAAACGCGGCCCTGGCCGCCGAAGCCGCCAAATACGGCAACGGCCAAATCCCCGCCTCCCTGCTGCGCAACATCTCCTTCGCCAGCAGCCACCAGCTCCGCGCAGACGCCGCCGCCTCCCTCGAACGCATGAACGCCGCCTACCGGGCCAAGTTCGGCGAAAACATGGTCATCTCCGACTCCTACCGCAGCTACGGCGAACAAGTCGCCACCAAGCGCGTCAAAGGATTCTGGGCCGCCACCCCCGGCACGTCCAACCACGGATTTGGCCTCGCCGTTGACTTCGGTGGCGGCATCCAAAACTCGCGTTCCGCCCAGCAAGCCTGGATGGACGCAAACGCCGCAAAGTTCGGCTGGACCAACCCCGACTGGGCACAAGGCTCCAAGTTCGAACCGTGGCACTGGGAATACACCGCAGGCATGTGATCGGCTCATCAGCGCAGCGCATTGCTCGCCACAGATGTTGGTTGTTCCTTGGTCGGAGCCAACACCACCGGCGCCCAGCGCGTAACGCTGAAGTCCAATCACCGGCAGTGTGACCAATCCCGCACCGGATGGGCCGAGCAAAACTGGCTACGGCCCACCGGTATGGGGTAGTATTCCCACTCGTGCGCTCACAAGGCGCACACCCGCTCCCATCGTCTAGCGGCCTAGGACTCCGCCCTTTCACGGCGGCAACACGGGTTCGAATCCCGTTGGGAGTACGAGATCAAAAGCGATACGTGACCTCACAGTCACAAGTTGCTCTCGCTGACGCTGGCTTAGCGCCTTCCGTGCGCTGGCGATGGAACTTTGTTCCATCGCACCAGGTCAGCGCCAAAAATCTCAACAGAAGACGCACAATGATGCAGAGTTTGGCTCGATTTCACGAACCGGC
Organism: Cellulomonadaceae bacterium; assembly: GCA_031283115.1. Classification (GTDB taxonomy): domain Bacteria; phylum Actinomycetota; class Actinomycetes; order Actinomycetales; family Cellulomonadaceae; genus Xylanimonas. Next base: position 7,481 of record JAITCK010000114.1, read on the forward strand.
TCGAATGTTGTACTCTTCTACCCGGCCCGAACGCCGCCGATGAAAATCGGAAAGTTCACCAAGGCCCTGTAGCGCAGTTGGTTAGCGCGCCGCCCTGTCACGGCGGAGGTCGCGAGTTCAAGTCTCGTCAGGGTCGCCGCACAAACGCCCGGTATGTTGGAAACAACGAGCCGGGCATTAGTGTTCAAGGCTCGCAAGAACCTTGAGGCTCTGTAGCTCAGTTGGTAGAGCGCACGACTGAAAATCGTGAGGTCACCGGATCGACACCGGTCGGAGCCACCGAGAGTAAAGCAAAAGAGACGGCCACAGGGTCGTCTCTTTTGCTTTTACCGAGGTGGCGAGACCAGGGTTGAGGAGCGCAGCGACGAAAACACGGTCGTGAGCCACTTTTGCGTGAATCGCAGATTCACGCCGCACCGACCGGTGCTGAGTTGATACACACAGCGCGCTGCCTATGGCAGCGCGGCGGTCGAAGCCACGCCTGCGGCCACCGTCACTCCATCAAGCCCAGACCACAGGCACCCCTAGCGACAGCCGCTATCTCCGTCCCCGATGTGCCACGCCCTGCCAAACAGCCCATCCCGCAATAGTGTCATCCTCCACAAGAAGCGCCGCGCGGTTGCTGTCGGGCGGTATTGGCGGTTGAGTTGGACGTATGACTGACCGCGATGACGCAACCGCCAGCCCCCGCCTCGGCAATATCCCCCTACCTGACGGCGCCGCCTTCACTGACGGCTCCACCGTTGACGACGACAACCCGGCCAGCATCGGGCAACTTGTCGGGCAACTCACCGATCATGGAATGCGGCTGGTTCACGCTGAAATCGGCTACGCCAAGGCGGAACTCAAAACGAAGGCGGGCGAGTTCGGCGGCGGTATCGGCCTCATCGTTGTCGCAGGCGGCATCTGTTTTTACGCTTTCGCTGTCTTCCTTGCTGCCGCCGTCGCAGGCCTCGCCAACGTGGTGCCTGTATGGCTGTCAGCTCTCATCATTGGCGGCGCTATGGTGCTGCTGGCTGCCAGCATGGTGGGCATCGCTATTTTCCTGTTCAAGAAGGGCAGCCGGGCACCTGAAAGCATCGACTCGGTCAAACATGATGTCACCGCTGTCAAAGAGGCTGCCACGCACACCAGCAGCAAGCCTGCCTACGATTTTGTTGCCGACGTGTTCACTACCGCCGGAACGAAGGCCAGCGACGACGAACCAGCCAGCGACAAGAAAACTAAGGCCGCTAAATGCCCCAAACCACACAAGATGTCCCGCAACGAGTTGCGTCAAGAAATCAACATGTCCCGCAGCAACCTTGGCTCCACCATCGACGAACTCACTACGCGCTTCACCCCCAAATATCAGGCCAACCGGGCCAAGAAGGCCGCACAAAAGAAGGCAGCCTCCTTCACTAGCGCCGTCAAAGACAAGACCGCCACGGTCAAAGAAAAGTTCACCTCCCCTCAACCGTGACCTGCAACGAACGGTCACAACGGACAGTCCAGGCGACATTCACGGACGAACACACCCCAAACGGCTTCACGCATCGCCTTCACTGCGGTATCGTTCGCCCTGAACAGACACGTACACACTTTTTCGGGGCCGCGCGTCAGTGACTCGCCGCCCCGCTTCCACGTTAGAGGGGGAGCCATGGGCCGCGGCCGACAGAAGGCGAAGCAAACCAAGGTTGCTCGAGAGTTGAAGTATTACAGCCCGTCAACGAACTACCACCAACTTGAGGCGGAACTTCAAGGGAACACGGGACGTGTTGCCACCCAGGAACGCCCCGCATCCTCCTCTTTTGACGATGATGACGACGACTTTGACTATGAGGCCCTGTACGGCAAGTACGCCGCCGTTGATGACGAAGACGACGAGTAGTAGCCGGTAACAACCGTCAGAAGCGGTAACTGCCGGTCATAGCGACGGCTCCGCCGTCCACGCCCTTGGTTCCAGCCACTAGGTCACCCGATGGGGCTGCCTCGGTTGCACGCACATCGCCCAACACCCAGGCGGGCACTCCCAGGATGTTCAGGCGGGCCAGGGCCGCGTCAGCGCCTTCACGCCCGACGATGGCGACCATGCCGACCCCCAAGTTCAAGGTGCCTTCAATGTCGCTGACGGGCACGCCGCCCAGGTCTCGCATGACAGAGAACACTGCCGGAACCTGCCAGGATCCGCGATCAACCGTCCCCACCAGTCCAGCAGGGAGCACGCGGGCCAGGTTGGCGGCAAGCCCGCCACCGGTGACATGGGTGAAGGCGTGAACCTGCGCGGCTTCATCGGCAGCCAAGGCCAGGCAGTCAGCAGAGTACACGCGGGTGGGAACCAGCAGTTCCTGACCTAGGGTGTGCCCAAATTCGGGAACTTCCCGGTCGAGAGCCCATCCGGCCCGCCCGATGACGGCCCGCACCAGTGAATAGCCGTTGGAGTGAAGTCCCGACGATGCCATGGCAATGAGCACGTCACCGTCACGCACCCGGTCTGGCCCCAGCAGGGCGTCCGCGTCAACGATGCCGGTGGCGGCGCCCGCAACGTCATATTCGTCGGGCGAGAGCAGGCCCGGATGCTCTGCTGTTTCCCCGCCCACCAGGGCCGTGCCTGCTACCTCGCAGGCGGCGGCGATACCGCGCACAATGTCGGCGATCCGTTCGGGAACTAACTTGCCGCAGGCAATGTAATCCGTCATGAATAGGGGTGTGGCACCGACTACGGCAATGTCGTCTACCACCATGCCTACCAGGTCAAACCCGATGGTGTCGTGAATGTCTAAGGCTTGGGCGATGGCCACCTTGGTGCCTACCCCGTCCGTGGAGGTGGCCAGCAGGGGTCGCCGGTAGTTTGCCCAGCCGGGCAGGGCAGTCACATCGTAGAGGCCCGCAAAGCCGCCGACGCCGCCCATGACAGCGCCCGAATGGGCGGCGTGTGTGCGGCGCACCGCATCCTTCATCAGGTCGACGGCGCGGTCGCCTGCCTCCGTGTCCACACCGGCGGCAGCATAAGTGAGAGGTTCGTTCGATGGCACGGGGGTCGGTACAGGTGCATCTGTCATGGTTGGCCCAGAGTTCCAATCGTCGCGGTGAGCGGGAGTTCATCTTGTTCCAGCAGGTGTTTGCCTAACTGGTCGGCAGGCGGCAGTTCGATGGGGTATTTGCCGGTAAAGCAGGCCGCGCACAGGGTGTTGGCGGGCTGGTTGGTGGCCTCAATCATGGCGTTCAAGGAAATGTAGCCCAGCGAGTCCGCGCCGATAGACCGGCAGACCTCATCCGTGGTCAGGCCATTGGCGACGAGTTCCGCCCTGGACGCGAAGTCGATGCCGTAAAAACAGGGCCACGTCACGGGCGGTGAGGAGATGCGCACGTGAACTTCCGCCGCGCCTGCCTCCCGCAACATGCGCACCAGGGCCCGCTGCGTGTTGCCGCGCACGATGGAGTCGTCGACAACCACCAGCCGTTTGCCGCGTATGACGTCCCGCAAGGGGTTGAGTTTGAGGCGGATACCCAATTGCCGCAGAGTGTCTGACGGCTGAATAAAAGTTCGGCCTACGTAGGAGTTTTTGGTGATGCCTTGGCCGAAGGGGATGCCGCTGGCCTGGGCGTAACCGATAGCGGCTGGCGTTCCCGATTCCGGTGTGGGGATGACCAGGTCGGCCTCTGCAGGCCATTCCCGGGCCAAAGCCTTGCCCATGTCCACGCGGGCAGCGTGAACCGAGCGCTGTGACAGGTACGTGTCTGGCCTGGCCAAATACACGTATTCGAAAATGCATCCGGCCCGGTCTTCGGCAGCGAACCGCTCCGAGCGCAGGCCGTCGTTGTCAATAATGATGAGTTCGCCCGGCTCTACTTCACGAACAAAGGACGCACCGACAATGTCCAGGGCGGGCGTCTCCGACGCCACCACCCAGCCCCGATCCAACCGTCCCAACACCAGCGGCCGAACTCCTTGCGGGTCGCGGGCCGCATAAAGGGTGCGCTCATCCATGAACACTAGGGAGAAGGCTCCGCGCAGGCGGGGCAGAACCTCCATTGCCGCCTGCTCGAGGGTTTGTGTCGAGTCCCCTTCGAAGAGGGCAGTGATGACAGCCGTGTCGGTGGTGTTGCCGCGCGCCAACTCGCCCTGACGTTGGGCACCATACCGTTCAGCAACCAGGCTGACTAGTTCGGCCGTGTTGGTGAGGTTGGCGTTGTGGCCGGGAGCCACCGTCCCATTAGCGGTCGCACCCAGCGTCGGCTGGGCGTTCTCCCAGGTGGCGCCCCCTGTTGTGGAGTAGCGGGCGTGGCCGACGGCAATGTAACCTTTGAGGGCGTCGAGGGAGATCTCATCGAAAACCTGCGAAACCAGACCCATGTCTTTGTAGACGAGAATCTGCTCCCCGTTAGATGTGGCGATACCCGCCGATTCTTGGCCGCGGTGTTGCAGAGCGTAGATGCCGAAGTAGGCGAGTTTGGCGACTTCTTCACCGGGGGCGTAGACGCCGAAAACACCGCAGGCGTCTTGAGGGCCTTTGTCGTTGCTGGTGGTGGGGTTGAGCGCATGATTGAGGCGTCCGTCGGGGCGCAAAGGCATGACCTCAGTATTCCACGGATCACCTGCCGTTGACCTCTCGCCGCGATGACACGTCCGGCATGGGCCAGGCGGGACGGTCGATGACAGCCTCCATCTGGGCGGCAACAGACAGCAGGGTTTCCTCGCTGCCGGGGCGGCCCACCAGTTGAACCCCCATGGGCATCCCCGCAGGTGCCGTCACTGTCGGCTCTGTCCATCGTGTCGGGAGGGTGATGGCGGGCAAACCTGATGCGTTGAAGGCCGACGTGTAGGGGGTGAACTGGCATTGCTGCTCAAAGTTCCGCTCCGGGTCATGGGAGTCAAACCAGCCCAGAGGCGGCGGAACCATGCCCAACGCAGGCAGAATGACCAGGTCGTAGGGGTTCAGACGGGCAACGGTCCGTTTCTCGAAGTCTGCCAGCGCCGACAAGGCTTCGGCAAGCTGTCGGGCCGTCACCCGCCGCCCTTCCGTGATCAGCCACTGTGTCAAGGGTTCCAGCAGGTCGAAGCGGGGGTCACGGTCGCCAAAATCCTGTCCAGCCTCCGGCCACCCACGAGCAGGGCGGCGGGCCGGGCGCGGGCCACTCTCGATGGGAAGCGCGGCAGCCCCCGCCAGCCACACTGTGCGGAAGGCCGGAGCATAGGTGGGGTCAGGCTCCCAAGGGATAGGCGCACCATCGTCGACAATGTCATGCCCGACGGCGGCCAGGGCGTTGACCCCCGCCTCCAGCGCTGCCAGCGCTTCCGGTGCAGGCGTCATGTCGTAAAACCCGTCCCAGCCGCTAAAGGTCGACACAGCCACCCGCAGCGGCGCAGCACTGGCCAAGACCGCAGTGGGATGGTCGCCCCCCGCCATCCCCGCAAGCAGCAAAGCCGTATCGGCAACAGTCCGGGCTATTGGCCCGTTGACCACTAACCCTGCTAGGGAATAGTCGGCCACCACCAGGCCGCGGGTTGGTTTGAGCCCTACCAGCCCGCAGGCCGCCGCCGGAATCCGAATCGACCCTCCCCCGTCAGACCCGGGCGCGAAGGGCAGCATTCCTGCGGCGACAGCGACAGCCGCTCCCCCACTGGACCCACCCGCCGTCCGCGTCCTGTCCCAAGGGTTCCGGGCGATCGGGCCTGCCATCGGCTCCGTGTAGGCCGGGAATCCGAATTCTGGCGCCGTGGTTCTCCCCAAGGAGATCACGCCCTGCCCATCTAACATGTCAACAATGTCGGTACTGACCTGCGGAACCCACCGATGGTCGCCGCTAAAAGCCCGCGACCCATACCCGGACGCCACCCCCGCCCGATCCCACAAGTCTTTGTCCCCCACCAGCATCCCCCACAACACTGCCTCCCCATCGGTAGGCAACCCATCGGCCAGCAGCCCGGCAGCCCGCTGACGCGCCGCATCAGCCGTCACGCAGGAAAAAGCCCCCAACTGCGGATTCAACATCTCAATCCGCCCCACATAATGCTCAACAACCTCGCCCGGGGTCACTTCCCCCGCCCGCAAAGCATCCCGTAACCCCACCGCCGTCATCTCAAACAACTCACTCACTCCACACACTTTACGGCCCTCACCCCCTGATGTGACATGAGGCCGGAGGGGGATGGTTTTCGCAAACATCAGACCGTAGTGAAGATGGGCGATCATCTTTTCGCCCATCGTGAACAGTTTGCGAAAAAGCATCCCCCGGAGAGCCGATCCAATGAAGCACAACACAGCACAGAAGGCCCCTCAGTTTGAGGGGCCTTCTGTGCTGAGACTACCTACTAGCGGAAGTCGCCGAAGTCGAAGTCTTCCAGGGGGATGGCTTCACCAGAACCCATACCCAGCGTGGGGAAGTCGATTTCGTCGTAGCCGAAGGACGGATACAACTCGGCCTTGGCTTGTTCGGTGGGCTCTACCTCGATGTCGCGGTAGCGGGCCAGGCCCGTACCGGCGGGGATGAGCTTACCGATGATGACGTTCTCCTTGAGACCCAGCAGGGGGTCGCGGCGGCCGCTCATGGCAGCCTCCGTGAGCACTCGGGTGGTCTCTTGGAAGGAGGCAGCCGACAGCCAGGAGTCGGTGGCCAGCGATGCCTTGGTGATACCCATGAGTTCGGGGCGACCAGCGGCAGGCTGTCCACCGGCAGCGATGGCTGCACGGTTGGCGTCTTCGAAGCGGGTGCGTTCGGCGAGTTCACCGGGCAGCAGGGTCGAGTCGCCCGAGTCAAGCACGGTGATTCGACGCAGCATTTGACGCACGATAACTTCGATGTGCTTGTCGTGGATGTCCACACCCTGGGACCGGTAGGTTTCCTGAACCTCATCCACCAGGTGTTTCTGGGCGGCGCGGGGGCCAAGGATTCGCAGAACCTTCTTGGGGTCGACGGCACCCTGCACCAGTTGGGTTCCCACTTGGACGTGGTCGCCGTCGGCGATGAGCAGCCGGGCTCGCTTGGACACCTGGTAGGCGATTTCTTCGGAACCGTCGTCAGGAGTCAACGTGATGAGACGTGAACGTTCGGCGTCTTCGATGGTCACCTTGCCGGTGTATTCGGCGATGGGCGCTTCACCCTTGGGAGTGCGGGCTTCGAAGAGTTCGGTGACGCGGGGAAGACCCTGGGTGATGTCTTCCGCCGAGGCGACACCACCAGTGTGGAAGGTTCGCATGGTCAACTGGGTGCCAGGTTCACCGATGGACTGTGCGGCGATAATACCGACGGCTTCGCCGATGTCCACCAGTTTGCCGGTGGCCAGCGAGCGACCGTAGCACTTGGCGCAGGTGCCCACGCGGGATTCACAGGTGAGCACGGACCGAACCTTGACCTGCTCCACACCAGCTGCGATGAGGGCGTCAATGACGACGTCCCCTGCATCTGAGCCGCCTTCGACGATGACGTTGCCGTCGGCGTCGACCACATCGGAGGCGATGGTGCGGGCGTAGATGGAGGTTTCCACGCGAGGGTGGGGCACCAGGGTGTCGCCCAGGCGTTCCGCGATGGGCAGGTTCAGGCCACGGGAGGTGCCGCAGTCTTCTTCACGGATGATGACATCCTGGGACACATCCACGAGACGTCGGGTCAAGTAACCGGAGTCTGCGGTACGCAGGGCCGTGTCAGCTAGACCTTTTCGGGCACCGTGGGAGGCGATGAAGTATTCGAGAACCGACAGGCCTTCACGGTAGTTGGACTTGATGGGGCGGGGAATAATCTCACCCTTAGGGTTTGCCACCAGGCCGCGCATACCGGCGATCTGACGAACCTGCATCCAGTTACCACGAGCACCCGAACTCACCATCCGGTAGAGGGTGTTGCGTTCGTTGTTTTCGAGGTTTTCCCGCATGACGGAGGCGACCTTGTCGGTGGCCTGCGTCCAAATCTCAATGAGTTCGCCGCGGCGTTCGTCATCGGTGATGAGACCCAGGTCGAACTGGGACTGCACCTTGATGGCACGCTGTTCATGCTCGTCAAGGATGGTGTTCTTCACGTCAGGCATGGCGACGTCGCTGATAGCGATGGTCACGCCGGACCGGGTGGCCCACTTGTAGCCGGCGTCCTTGAGGGCGTCCAGCGCGGCAGCCACAGCCACCTTGGGGTAGGTTTCGGCCAGGGTGTTGACGATTTCGCCCAGTTTGCCCTTGCCAACCATTTCGTTGACGTAGGGGTAATCGACGGGCAGGGCTTCGTTGAAGATAGTGCGGCCCAGCGTGGTCTCGAAGAGCAGGGGCTCTCCGGCCACGTAGCCTTCCGGTTCTTCACCAGCAGCGAAGACGACATCGGACATACGGATTTTGATGGCCGCGTTGAGGTCGAGTACGCCACGGTCGAAGGCCATGATGGCTTCGGATTGTGAGCCGAACACGCGACTTTCACCGACGGCGCCGGGGCGGTCGGAGGTGAGGTGGTGCAGGCCGATGATCATGTCCTGGGAGGGCATGGTCACGGGGCGGCCGTCGGACGGCTTCAAAATGTTGTTGGACGACAGCATGAGGATGCGGGCTTCTGCCTGCGCCTCAGCGGACAAGGGCAGGTGGACTGCCATCTGGTCGCCGTCGAAGTCGGCGTTGAAGGCGGCACACACAAGCGGGTGCAGGTGGATGGCCTTGCCTTCAACGAGCAGGGGCTCGAAGGCCTGGATGCCCAGACGGTGCAGGGTGGGGGCACGGTTGAGGAGCACCGGGTGTTCGGTGATGACCTCTTCGAGCACGTCCCACACGACGGGGCGGGTGCGTTCCACCATGCGCTTGGCCGACTTGATGTTTTGGGCGTGGTTCAACTCAACCAGGCGCTTCATGACGAAGGGCTTGAAGAGTTCCAGGGCCATAGTCTTGGGCAGACCGCACTGGTGGAGTTTGAGTTGAGGACCCACCACGATGACGGAACGGCCAGAGTAGTCGACGCGCTTACCGAGGAGGTTTTGACGGAATCGACCCTGCTTGCCCTTGAGCATGTCGCTGATGGATTTCAGCGGACGGTTGCCGGGGCCAGTGACGGGACGGCCACGACG
>JAITCK010000141.1 GCA_031283115.1 Cellulomonadaceae bacterium
CGATCCATTCTGCTGGTGCTGCAAGGGCTGGACACTGCTGGCAAGGGCGGCATCGTGCGGCATGTTGTCGGCCTCGTTGACCCGCAAGGCGTATCCATCCACGGTTTTGGTGTCCCCACCAAAGAGGAAGCCTCCCACGGCTACCTCTGGCGCATCCGCAACGCCCTGCCCGCCCCCGGCAAACTGGGCGTTTTCGACCGGTCCCACTACGAGCAAGTCCTTGTCGTGCGTGTAGACGGTTTAGAGCCGGAAGACACCTGGCGGGCCCACTACGACGAAATCAACGCCTTCGAGGCAGAAGTGGCCGCCGCAGGGACAACCATCGTCAAATGCGCCATGTTTGTCTCCACTGACGAACAGCGCAAACGCCTGCAAGAACGCCTGGATCGGCCGGAGAAAAACTGGAAATACTCTCCCGGGGACATCGACACCCGCCGCAAGTTCGGCCAATACTTGGACGCCTACCATGACCTGCTGCGATTCACCTCCACCGATGTAGCCCCCTGGCATGTCATCCCCGCCAACAACAAGTGGTTCTCCCGCCTAGCCGTCACCGAACTACTGCTGAACGCCTTCCGGTCCTTGGACTTGGGTTGGCCCCCACCCACCTTCGACGTTCAAGAACAAACCCGCCTACTGGCCGAAAGTTAGACCCCTTCTGGAAGAGGTTACGGGAAGATTACGTTTTCCTTCGGTACAGTTCGCGTCATGTATGACGATGAGCAGGGCTTCGGGGATTTTGAGTTTGAGCGCCGCTTCTTTGTGCGCGCCCTCCCGCAACCCCTCAAAGACACGCCCGCCCTCATCGTGCAAAGTTACTACCTGGCCGATTCCGGTTTCGCCCTGCGTGTGCGCGTCCAAGCCTCCAATGTGGAGGCCCGCCTGGACGCTTCCAGCACGGCAGCCGACATTCTTGACCGGTACGGCGACCAGATGACCTTCGCCGCCGTCACCGTCAAAGGGCCAGCCGTAGGCGGAACCCGCTATGAGGCCGAACGCGACATCGACCCGAATGTGGGTGTTGAACTGGTGCGACGCGGCGGGGCGCAGATCGTCAAAACCCGCTACTCCACCTGGATTGGCGCCGACGGTTGGGTGGCTGACGTGTTCGGCGGGGCCAACCATCCGCTGATCATCTCCGAATGTGAACGCAGCGGCCCCGTCACTGACCTGCAAATACCCGACTTCTGTACGACAGAACTCACTGACGACCGTCGTTTCAGCAACGAGTCCCTCGCCAACACCCCCTATTCCCGATGGGCTGCCCAATACGGCCAAGAACTCGCCGCATCGGCACCCACCTTTAGGGAAGATTTCGGCGCCAACACCCGCATTTCTTCGGTCTAGCAGCAGCCTCCATCACAAACCCCGCTACTGCGGCGCCCACCCTCACACAGTGTCCTTCTGCTCGTCAGGTTCTGCCAGAGCCTCCGAAACAGCCACAGCCCGGCTTTCATCCTGCGACCGCAACTCAATCTCCGCGTTAATGGCGGTGAGTTTCTCATCAGACAGGTCATACCTGCTGATGATGAACACGGCCACCAGCAGCAGCACGGCCGGGATAACCGACACCAGCATGGTCATCCCCATAATGGCTGACCGTGGCTGCACCTGATAGGGGGAGGCATCCTCAATGTAATGGGTCATCGCCAACACCAGGCCAGGCACAACACCGCCCAAGGCAAAACCAGCCTTGAAGAAGATGCCGGTCAAGGCATTGACAATGCCGGAAATACGGCGGCCAGTGCGCCACTCACCGTAAGACACCACCTCGGGGATGAGAGACCACATGTAGCCAGTTGCCACAATAACGCCGGTCGACCGCACAAACTGGGCGACAAAAATCCACGGCAGGTTGGCTTTAGGGTTAGGGATGAAGAAAAGCATGGCCATACCCAAAATACCCACAGCCAAGAAGGCAATAAACAGGGGCTTCTTGCCGATCTTCCGTTTGATCCAGGGCACCATAGGCAAAAAAATGAAGGCCGGAACAACACCGAGCGCGTTGAACCAGGGCACCGCCCATTCGGCGTCCGCCACATAGTTCATGTAATAGGAGGCGCCCGTATTACCCACAGCCATCATGGCAAAGGCGGTGATAAAGAAGAAGGCGACAATACGCAGGGGCCGGTTCCGTTTGAACTCGGTGACCAGGTCAGTGACCTTGACCTCTTCAGCGTGCTTCTCATCCATGACCACACGCTCTTTGGTCTGAGTGAAAGTAAAGATGAGCACAGCCAAACCGATGGCAGCGTAAATGGCCATCGTAGTGAGCCAGCCGCGAGCCGATTCCGGGGTATTCCAGTGGCCGTCAGGGGAGAACACCCGCACCAGCACAGGAACACCAAAAGCCACCGCCAAGCCACCAATGTTGGCGAGGAACATGCGGGTAGTGGTGAGCACAGAGATTTCATCGTTGTCGCGGGTTAGCGACGAGTTCAAGGCGCCATACGGGACGTTGAGAGTCGTGTACAGCATGGACAGGCCCACATAGGTGACGTAGGCGTAAATGAGCGAGCCCGACGCACCATTCCAAAAAATGAGCACAGCCAGCACCGACAGTGGAACGCCGGCAATGATCAAGTAGCCGCGGTAACGTCCCCAAGGGGTGGTGTGCGTGTCCACGAAGGTTCCGATCAGCGGATCCCAAATGACGTCAATAAGACGCACCACCAAGAACATGGTTGCCGCTGCCGCCGCCGTCAGGCCAAAAACTTCCGTGTAAAAGAAGAGCAGGTAGGTGGACACCGTGTTGTAGATGAGGTTCTGGGCAAGGTCACCAGAACCGAAGCCGATACGTTGCAGCCAAGACAGTTTGTAGAAGCCTTGCGCCTCACCGGCCACCGGCAACGGCACAGATGGCGATTCGTTACTGCTGATCTCAGACGCAGAAGGCAGTGCCTCGCTGGACATGTGGAAGCCTCTCGATGACAGACATTTCAATGCCTCCCATCGTCCCGTCACTGCACCACGTCTGCGCGGTGGCGCTGTTTTCGCGCCACCGCGCAGAACTACCTACCAGCGACCGTTTTCCTCGCTGCGCTCGTCAACGTCCACTTCAGCCTCGGCAATCCAAACACGTTCGGATTGCGCTCGGCTTACCAGCGACCATGGATCGCTTCACGACTGTGCTTGCTGCTCCGCTCAACTCACCACGTTCGCCTACCAGCGACCATGGATCGCTTCGCGGAAGTAGCGGTTGTAGAGGTCGACAACGCCTGCGTTGAAGGCGTTGCCTAGAGGGGCGGCGCTGCCTGCGGCGGCGTTGAGGCGGGCCTGCTCAGGGTTGCGGGCGCCGGGGATGACGGTGGACACGCCAGACTGCTGCCAAATCCAGGCCAGGGCAGCCTGGGCGGGGGTCAAGGTGTCACCAGCGGTGTCGCGCACCAGAGCGGCGAACTCTTGGGCGGCGGCCACGCCTTGGGCGTAGTCCACGCCGGAGAAGGTTTCGCCTTGGTCGAAGGCTTCACCGTGCCGGTTGTAGGTGCGGTGGTCGTTGGCGGCGAAGGTGGTGGTGACGCCGTAGCGGCCAGACAGGAGGCCGGAGGCTAGGGGCACGCGGGCGATGATGCCGACGCCTGCTTCAGCAGCGGCTGGCACCAGGGCGTCGAGCGGCTTGAGGCGGAAGGCGTTGAGGATGATTTGGATGGAGGCGACGCCAGGGTGTTTGAGGGCTTCGAGACCTTCATCGACGGTTTCCACGGAGACGCCATAGTTGGCGATGGCACCGTCGGCGACCAGGGTGTCCAAGGCGTCGTAGACGGCTGCGGTCGAGTAGACGGCGGTGGGCGGGCAGTGGAGTTGAACCAGGTCGAGGGTGTCTACGCCCAGGTTAGCGCGGGATCTGTCCGTCCATTGACGGAAGTTGTCCAGCACATAGTTTTCGGGGAGTTGGTCCATGCGACGGCCCATTTTGGTGGCCACAGTGACGCCGCTGTCGGGGTTGGCGGCCAGCCAGGCGCCGATGGTTTGTTCGGACTTGCCGTCACCGTACACGTCGGCAGTGTCAAAGAAAGTGACTCCGGCGGCGTAGGCGGCGTCGAGTACGGCGCGGGCGTCAGCATCAGAGACGTCCCCCCAGTCGCTGCCGAGTTGCCAGGTTCCTAGGCCAATCGCGGACACCGTGCGGCCGGTGCGTCCAAGGGTCGTGCGCTCCATGCGTGTACTCCTTCAATCATCAAATCGTTTCGATGTTCCCCGCGCCAAGGGATAGAGAGATTTGGTACGGGATCGCTTTATCTTAGACCCCCATCGGACTACCGTATTCCACATGACCTCACCGACCATCCCTGCAATGCCGCACACCAGCCCCGCCCCCTCCGGCGACCAGTACGTCATCAGCCACGGCGACCACCGTGCCACCATCGTGGCCGTCGGCGCTATGGTGCGCGAATACACCTACCAAGGCAAAGACGTTTTTGTCCCCTTCGCTGCGGACAAGCCCGTACCCGTCTTCAACGCCGCCATCCTCATCCCCTGGCCCAACCGCCTGAGCGACGGCACCTACACCGCCAACGGAACCGACTACCAACTGCCCATCACCGAACCCGACCGCAACAACGCCCTGCACGGCCTGGCCGCACGCTACCGCTGGGACCTGGTCAGCCACACAGACAGCGCTGTCGCCTTGGAACTGGCCTTGCCTGCCCAGCCCGGATGGCCCTTCCAACTGGTCAGCCGCGTCACCTACAGTCTGTCCGATGGTGGCCTGACTGTCGATGTGGCCACCCGGAACATCGGCCAGGGCACGGCCCCCTACGGCATCGGCTTCCACCCCTGGCTAAGCACCGGCGGCGCTGACCTTGACCAGTGCACGGTGCGACTGGACGCGGCCACCCACGTCACCGTTGACGACCGCCTGCTACCCACCGGAACCGTCGATGTCAGCGGCGACAAAGACCTTCGCGTCACCCGATCCCTGGCTGGCCTTGACCTTGACGACGCCTGGATTGACCCCATCCGTGACGCTGACGGCCTGTCCTGGTGCACGCTGGGGCGGCCCGATGG
>JAITCK010000184.1 GCA_031283115.1 Cellulomonadaceae bacterium
GGGGGAGGCGCCCAGTAGGCCAGCGATGGAGCCGTCGGCTGCCGTGACTACCTCTGTGCCGAAGGCCAGCACGCCTTTGCCGGTGCGGGGGTCGCGTTTGATGACTTGTACCCGCTGCCCGGCAGTAAACACGGTCCAGTCTTTGGCCCACACGCCCGGCATGAAGGCCCGCAGGGCAGCAATCCGGGCAGAGAAGGGCGCAAACACCTCACCTACCAGGTATTTCACCAGGTCCAGGTTCGCCAGCCCGGCCTGCATCATTGTCGGCAGGTTGTGCCAGCGCAGGGTGGTGAACAGGCCGAACGGCAGCCCGTGTTTGAGGAAGCGGGGGCTGAACCCGGCGAAGGGGCCAAACACCAGGTAGCGCTTGCCGTTGATGATGCGGGTGTCGAGGTGGGGCACGGACATGGGCGGGGCGCCGATGTCAGCCATGCCGTACACCTTGGCGTCATGCTGGGCGACAATCTCGGGCGCCGATGTGACCAGGAACTTTCCCGAAATGGGGAAGCCACCGTAGTTGCGAGCCTCGGGGATGCCCGCCGCCTGCAAGAGGGGCAGGGTGCCGCCGCCAGCGCCAACAAACACGAAGCGGGCCTCGACGCGGCGTATTCGCGCGGTGCCGCGTTCCAACACCGATAAGCGCCAGCCGCTCTTGCTGCGTCGCAGGGTGACAATCTCATGGTTGGTGTGGACTTGCGTTCCACCGGCCTGCAAGGAGTCCACAAGTTGCCTGGTCAACGCCCCGAAATCGACGTCTGTTCCGTCGGTTACCCGGGTGGCCGCTACCGGCTCGTCGCCGTTGCGGCCTGCAGTCAGCAGGGGCGCCCAGGAGCCGATGGTTGCGGCATCGTCGGTGAAGTTCATGGACTCGAAACCGGGCTGGCCTTGCAGGGCTTCGAAGCGTTTGCGCAGGTAGGCGACGTTTCCTGTGCCGCGCACGAAGGTCATGTGGGGGGTTGTGGTGCAAAACTTATCTGTGTGCAGCAGGCCGCGGCCTTCCAGCGCCGTCCACAAGTCGCGCGAGGCAGCAAACTGCCGGTTGATGCTGACAGCCAGGTCGACGGGAACCGACCCGTCAGGGGCGGCGGGCGTGTAGTTGAGTTCGCAGAGGGCCGCGTGACCAGTCCCGGCGTTGTTCCAGGGGTGGGAGGCCTCACGGGCCACCCCGCCCAGGCGCTCGTAGAGGCGGATGGTCCACGACGGCTCCAGTTGCGCCAGCAGGGTGCCGACGGTCGCGCTCATCACGCCACCGCCGATGAGCACCACATCGACCCGTTCCATCACGTCACCGTCAGCCCCAGCGCCAGCAGCACTAGCCTCACCGCCAGCCCCAGCGTTGTTGTCGGTTCCAACGCCGACGGCGGCAGCGTCGTCGGGCCTGACGGCGTTGCCAGGCGCGGAATCAGTCATAGGTCGAGGTTATCGGACGGCGAACTGTGGCGGGTGGGACTGTCTGCCCCAGCGACTTGCCGAGGGGTGCAGAGCGGATTCCCAGAGTGCGCAGGGAAGGGCAGCGCGAGAAGTTCATCTGACTATCGGGGTGCACGGGTTACGTGGCTACCGTAGGGCAGAGAGGGTTGAGAAGGTCGAGTGGCCTATCGGGGGTTGCAGCGGGCTTCAAGGACGGCTTGCAGGCCCACATCGGGCCGCCAGGGTTCAAGGTTCCAGGTGGCCTTGTCACGGGCGCCGATCATGTGGCAGAGCAGTTGGTTCCGCATTGACGCCGTGCCAGCGGCCGGGTAGAGGGCTTCGAGTTCTGCAGCGGTCACATCGAAGGCGAGCATCCCGTCGTCCCGCACCCAGGGTTCGGGGGTGACGTGCAGAGACCTGCCGCCTTCGTCGTCGTCATAACCGACCCAGACGGCAGAAATGACGGCCCGCTCGTGGACGACAGGGGCAGGGGAGGGGCTGCCACCATCTGCGCGGGTAGGGGAGTCGGGTGTGTCAGGGTCGCCAGGCTCGTCGGGGGCGGGTGTGGGGTCGGGCACGGATGGGCCGCTATCGGTGGGGGTGGCCGTCGCAAAGTCTTGGTAGATCGGCCCGTCAGCGGCGCCCAGAATGGCACTGCATCCCGTCATCACCGTCAGTGCAGCCGCAAGTGTCAACGCACGACTGCCCGCAACAGCGGCACCCCTCAGCCGACCACTGTGGACCGGGTAGCGGCGGGGATGGAACCGGTGCATGGCGCGCATCGTACCCACGATAGGGCGCGTTGTGAACTAGGGGGCTTCACGATTTTCTGGGGCAACAATCTCCGCCGTACCGTTGACGGCATGAGTAAGGCACTCGGCAATGTTGCCGCCACCCTGTCTGCGCCCGCGTCGCCGCGTGACCGCGCAGCCTTCCGCACACCCATCAACGACGACAAACCCCTCAACACCACACCCCCACCGACCGGCAGCATCACCGCCAGCGTCCAGCAGTCGTCGGACATGCAGTCGTCGGACATGCAGCCGTCAGACACCACATACCAGCCGGACAGGCAACCGTCGGCAAGCCCGGCTGCCACCGACCCGCCGGCTTGCCCTGCGCAACTGACCTGCACCGCCCAGCCTGACGAGATTCGCAGGCTTATGCTCAACGCCAAGTTTGGCATCGACCAGCTGATGACCAAGATTCAGATCATCTGGGACGAGTTCCGGCACATGCACGATGAAAGCCCCATCGAGCATGTGGGGTCGCGGTTGAAAAGCTGGGAGTCCATTCAACGTAAGGGCAAGCGCCGCGGCATCGCCCTAGACCCGGCCACTTTGGCGCAGCAGATGTACGACATCGCCGGGGTGCGGGTCACCTGCTCTTTTGTCAGCGACATTTATCGGGTTCGTGACATGCTTGTCGAGCAACTCGACATCGAACTTGTTGAAGTGCGCGACTACATTGCCAACCCTAAATCCACTGGCTACAAGTCCCTGCACCTGCTGGTGAAAACCCCCGTCTACCTGCCGCAAGGCCTAGTGTGGGTGCCGGTGGAAATCCAGTTGCGCACTGTAGCCATGGACTTTTGGGCATCCCTCGAGCACAAGATTCGCTACAAGTACGACTGCGATGTCCCCCGCCACCTGGCCGACTCCCTGGTGCTGGCAGCCGAGGTTGCCTGGTCGCTGGACACGTCCATGGAACGTATCGCCGATGAGGTGAAACTGTCCATGAAGGACCGCGAACCTGTCACTGAACGGGTGGGGTTCGCTAACGAAGCCTTCGGCATCGCCCCGTGGGCCGACTTTCAAGGCTGACTAGCAGGGCCGACAGGGCCGACCTTGACCGTCAGGACTGACGTCTAGCCAAGGCCGACTGCCTGGGCCGACGTTCAGCACAGGTGCCGGTCGTTTCACCCAGGCTAGGCGTCGGGGAAGCCGGTAGGGTTGGCGGACTGCCAACGCCAGGTGTCTTCGCACATCTGCTCGATGGTGTGGGTGGCCTGCCAGCCCAACTCGGTGTTGGCGCGGGTAGGGTCGGCCCAGTTGGCGGCAATGTCCCCGGCCCGGCGAGCGCCGAACTGGTAGGGCAGGTCGTGGCCCACGGCCTGCGAGAAAGCGGCGACCAGTTCCAGTACGGAGGTGCCGTTGCCGGTGCCCAGGTTGTAGGCGCGAACCGGGTCGGTCTGCTTGTCCAGGTGGTTGAGGGCGGCCACATGTCCGGCAGCCAAGTCCATGACGTGAATGTAGTCGCGTTGGCAGGTTCCGTCGGGTGTGGGGTAGTCGTTGCCGAAGATGGTCAGGTGGTCGCGCCTGCCTACCGCCACCTGGGACAGGTAGGGCATGAGGTTGTTGGGGATTCCTTGCGGGTCTTCGCCGATGGTGCCGGACGGGTGGGATCCCACCGGGTTGAAGTAGCGCAGCAGGGCGATACGCCATTCCGGCGTAGTCTCGTCATCGGTGGTGGCGGCGCTCGCGGCGGCGGCCGTGTCGGTGAGGATACGTTCGATCATCACTTTGGTTTGGCCGTAGGGGTTGGATGATTGCAAATATTCGAAATCTTCACGGTAGGGCACGGGCGCTTTTTCGCCGTAGACGGTGGCCGATGACGAGAAGACGAACTTGCCCACCCCATGCTTTTTCATGGCTTCAACTACGGACAGGGTGGAGTCGATGTTGTTGCGGTAATACTCGATGGGTTTTTGCACCGATTCGCCGACGGCTTTGAGGCCAGCGAAGTGGATGACGGCGTCGAAGTTGCCGTCAGCGAAGAGGCGGTCGGTGGCGGCGGCGTCGGTCAGGTCGATGTCGTGCAGGGGGATGCTGCGCCCGGCGATGGCTTCCAGGCGGGGCAGCACCGTGCGCTTGGAGTTGATGAAGGAGTCAGCGATGACAACGTCGTGACCTGCTTCGATGAGGGCAAGGCTGGTGTGGGAGCCGATGTAGCCGTTGCCGCCGGTGACGAGTACGCGCATGGGGTGAATCTCAATCCTTGTAGGTGAATCCCTGATGGGTAAACAGTACAGGTAAATGTGCAGGCGAAATTTGGGCCTGCGGTTCAGTACGGTTCGGTGCGGGTTTAGTGAGGTTTAGTGGGGTGAATCGACGCGGAGGTGGATGTCGTCTGCCGTGATGATGGCATGGTCGGGCACGGTGGACGGCTGGCCTGCGTCAGCCAGGACGGCCTCGCCGCGGACGGTGACGTCTGCTCCGAAGGTCCAGTCGCCGTCAACGGTGAGGCTGGCTGCGTCGATGAGGGAGGGCGGGCCTGCGGGGAAGCGGGCGTCGAAGGCGGCCAGGGTTTTGTAGGGCTTGGACAGGCTGACATTCGGGGCGGGAACGCGGGCCAGCAGGCGGTAGTCGTCGGTGAGTTGGTAGACGTCTGACCGCAGGAGCAGCAGGTCATTGGTGGTTTTGACGGGCAGGAACCGGCTGCGGGGCACTTCAACGGCTTGCGCGCCTTCGAAGACGGCCACGGCGGCCCCCATCGCGGATTCGATTTGGATGACGGGCGTCGATGTGGCGTCGGCCGGGTCGACGGTTTTCTCGTTGCGGATGAGGGGCAACTCCAGCACGCCGCCGGTGCGATCCAGTTCGGCGGCCAGGGCTTCCAAGTCAAACCAGAGGTTGT
>JAITCK010000217.1 GCA_031283115.1 Cellulomonadaceae bacterium
CACCGGCGCGGATGCGTGGGCTAACGCCGCCTACCTGGCTACCGGCGTTGAAGTGGGTGCCCCGCCGGACATGTACAACCAGCATGGTCAAAACTGGTCGCAACCCCCCTGGAACCCGCGTGCCTTGGCGGCTGCCGGTTATAAGCCTTACCGGGAGATGCTGCGTACCGTGTTGCGGGGTGCGGGTGCTCTGCGGGTAGACCACATTTTGGGTCTCTTCCGGCTGTGGTGGATTCCTGAAGGGCACGGCGCTGCCGAGGGCACCTACGTGTACTACGACCACGAGGCTCTCATCGGGATTCTCGCTTTGGAGGCTCAGCGGGCCGGGGCGATCATCGTTGGTGAAGACTTGGGCACAGTGGAGCCGTGGGTTCGTGACTATCTGGCTCAACGTGGCCTGTTGGGTATGAGTGTTGAATGGTTTGAGATTGAAGATGGCAGGCCTAAGCAGCCGGAACACTACCGGCATTTGGCGATGGCTTCCGTGGGAACCCACGACATGCCGCCGACGGCCGGGTATTTGGCTGGCGAGCATGTTGACTTGCGTGACAGTCTGGGATTGTTGACGGAGTCGG
Organism: Cellulomonadaceae bacterium; assembly: GCA_031283115.1. Classification (GTDB taxonomy): domain Bacteria; phylum Actinomycetota; class Actinomycetes; order Actinomycetales; family Cellulomonadaceae; genus Xylanimonas. The sequence goes on from JAITCK010000217.1 coordinate 576, forward strand.
TGGAGATTGTGCGGGCGCGTGCCCGGGCTGAACGGGACATGTTTGTTACGGCTTTGCGGCAGCGCGGTTTGGTGGGCGATGACCCGTCGGAGCGGGAGATTGTCGAGGCCATGCACCGGTACTTGCGGTTGACGCCGTCGGCCTTGTTGGGTGTGCAGCTTGTTGACGCGGTGGGGGAGCGGCGGTCGCAAAACCAGCCGGGCACTGATCAGGAGTATCCCAACTGGAAGGTACCGCTGGCTGACGCCACCGGTAAACCCATCCTTTTGGAGGACTTGTTCGATTCTCAGCGTCTGCTGTCGTTGATGGCTGTGCTCAACACTCCTTTGAACTAATGGCCTGCTGACACCTTTTGGGCGGCTAGGGCGCGGTCTACGTCGGCGAGGTTTTCGATGACCATGCGGCGTAGGGCTGGGGCGGCGCTGGTGTTGGTGTCGAGCCAGGCGGCGGTGGCGTCCCGCAGGTGTTGGGAGGCGATGGTCAGCGGGTAGAGGCCTTCGATGAGTTCTTCACACATCTGGTAGCTGCGGGTTTCCCAGATGGGGGCTAGTGCGCTGATGTATCGGTCGATGAGGGGTTCAAGGATTGTTGGGTCTGCTGCCCGGCCGAATCCGGCGCCGGTGGCGCGGATGATGGCGTTGGGTGCGTCAATGTTGTCGACGACGGAGGCGAAGGCTGCCTGCTTGGCCTCGGTGGTGGGGGCGGAGGCACGGACTCGGGCGGCGGCGTGCTGGCCGGTGGCCGTGTTGTCTTCAGCGAGGGTGGCTTCTACTTCGGCATCGTCGGCTGCTCCGAGTGCGACGAGTCCTTGCAGCAGATCCCATTTGAGGTCGGTGTCGACGACGAGTCCGGGTAGGCCGTCGGTGCCGTCGAGCACGGATCGGAGGGATTGGGCATGGTCGCTGGTGTTGGCGTTGGCGGCGAAGCAGCGCAGGAGTTGCAGTTGCAGGTCTGACCCGGCGGGGGCTTGGCGGACGAGTTGACGCAGGCGGTTGGTGACGTCTGTGTGAATTTCTGTGCGCAGGGCGGGGTCGGCGTAGATGGTTGATGCGGTTCCCACTTGGCCTAGCACCGTTTGGATGGTGGTGGATTCGTTTTCGGCAAGGACGTTTGTCAAGGCCAGGTCGATGAAGGTGGTGGCGGGGGTTTCGGCGTCACGGACGGAATCCCAGACGGCGTTCCAGATGAGGCCGCGGGTCAGAGAGTCGGCGATTTTGCCGAGGTTTGCGGTAGCGAAGGTCAAGGATTCGTCATCGAGGCGAATCTTGGCGAAGGCCAGGTCGCCGTCGTTGATGACGATGAGGGCGGGGCGCTTGGTGCCGACAAGGGCGGGAACCTCGGTGCGGGGGCCGTCAACGTCGAGGGAGATTTGCGACTGCCGTACCACGTCGCTGCCGTTGTCGGCCCAACCGTAGTAGCCGATGCTCATGCGGTGGGGCCGCAGGGTGGGGTGGTCGGCGGGGGCGGTTTGGACGATGGTGAAGGAGGTGATGGTGCCGTCGTCGGTGGCGGTCAGTTGGGGGCGCAGGGTGTTGGTTCCGGCAGTTTCCAGCCACAGGCCAGACCAGGTGGACAGGTCCCTGCCGCTGGTGGCTTCCAGTTCGATGAGCAGGTCACGCAGTTGCGTGTTGCTGAAGGCATGTTTACGGAAGTAGTTGGTGACTCCGGCAAGGAACTGTGTGCGGCCCACGTAGGCGACCAACTGTTTGAGCACGGACGCGCCTTTGGCGTAGGTGATGCCGTCGAAGTTGGTGTAGACGTCTTCGAGGTCGTTGATGTCGGCGACGATGGGGTGGGTGCTGGGCAGGGAGTCTTGCCGGTAGGCCCAGGTTTTTTCCCCGGTGAGGAAGGTGGTCCAGGCGCCGGTCCATTCGGTGGCTTCGGCGGTGGCCAGGGTGGAGATGAACTCGGCGAAGGATTCGTTGAGCCACAGGTCATTCCACCATTTCATGGTGACCAGGTCACCAAACCACATGTGGGCGAGTTCGTGGAGGATGGTGACGACGCGGCGTTCTTTGCGGCTGTCGGGCACTACGCCGCGGAAGATGTAGGCCTCGGTGAAGGTGACACAGCCGGGATTTTCCATGGCGCCCATGTTGTATTCGGGCACGAAGAGCTGGTCATACTTGTCGAAGGGGTAGGGGACGTCGAAGAGGTTTTCGTAGTAGTCGAAGCCCTTGCGGGTGATGTCCATG
>JAITCK010000232.1 GCA_031283115.1 Cellulomonadaceae bacterium
CCTCCGGAGCAAGAGGTCGCAGGTTCGAATCCTGTCGGGCGCACTTTTCATGCGCAAGCCACACACCCGGCGCGCCCTGAACGCTCGGCGCGTTAGCCGCGTCAAACCCTGCCGCCCAATAACCCCGCCCACCCGATAGCCTGAGCGGGTGACGTGGAGTTTGTGGGGGACGTTCGGTCTGTCTTATGTGGGGCTGGCCTTCATGCTGGCTATCGAAATCCCTAACATCGCCTGGGCCAAGCGCAAACCTACAGGCTACGACCCGTCCGGCGAGAACCGCGCTCTCGGCCTCATCGAACGCATCGGGCAGGTTTTGTGCACGACAGCGGTCCTCCTTTTCCGCGACACTAACCCGCACGGCTGGGAGCCGTGGATTGCCTGGCTGCTGGCCGCTATCACCCTCATGCTGCTTTATGAAGGTTTTTGGCTGCGGTATTTTCGCGGCCCCCGCAGCCTCCACGACTTTTACCGACCCCTGCTGGGCATCCCCGTGCCTGGCGCCAGCCTGCCTGTCGCCGCCTTCCTCCTGCTCGGCATCTACGGTCGCCTCATCCCGCTCATCGTCAGCGCCGTCATCCTTGGCATCGGCCACATCGGCATTCACCTGAGCCACCGTGCTGAACATCGAAACTCAGGCTGCCAGTAGGCTTGCCGCTATGACACGACTTGAAGTGGGAGATACCGCACCTGTTTTCACCGCACCGGCGGTGATGCCTAACGGGAACCAGACAGACTTTTCCCTGGCAGACGCTCTGGCAGATGCCTTAGCGCAGACCCAGCGCGGGCTGATCGTCTACTTTTATCCGGCGGCCATGACGCCCGGCTGCACCAAGCAGGCCTGCGACTTCCGCGACTCGTTAGCCTCACTGACCAGCGCCGGATACAGCATCGTCGGCGTCTCCCCGGACGCCCCCGCCAAACTTGCCAAGTTCATTGCCCGCGACAGCCTCACCTTCCCCCTGGCCTCCGACCTTGACCACACCATCGCCGCCGCCTACGGGGCCTGGGGTGAAAAAACCATGTACGGCATCACTCGGGTGGGCCTCATCCGCTCCACCATCGTCATTGCCCCCAATGGAACTGTCGCGCTGGCTCAATACAATGTCAAAGCCACCGGCCACGTCGCCCGCCTGCGCACCGCTCTGGGCCTGTAACCGACATTCGACCGGTCTCTACCGCCGACGCATCAGACAGTTCAACCCCACACCGGAACGCTCGACAACAACAAAGACAACAAACAAAACGGCGCCCCCGACCCTCTCACAAGGGAAGCAGGGGCGCCGTTGAGCGTTGAGGCGACGTGTACGTCAGCCGCGAGCCTGGTCGATGGCGGCTTGCAGGGATTCTGCGAACTGCTGCGAGGTGCCAGTGGCACCAGACACGAAGTCCAGGTCTTCGGCGGACTGCTCTTCGAGAGCTTCGGCGCGCAACTGCAACACGGTGGGGGTGTTGAGGTTGTGCGACATGCGGTTTTCGTCGTTGTATTCGACGACGATGTTGACCATGTAGCCGTTGTCGACGGTGAGGGTGAGGGCGCGGATGGGCCGGTTTTGGGCCGTCTCATCGTTGGTGATGGTGAACTCGCCGTCGGCTAGGCCGGGGTTGGGGGTGTCCGGGCCGGGTTCGACCGTGGGGAACTGCGACTGACCGGCAGCGAAGTAGGACGCCACCATGACCCCAGCAGCGGCGATACCGAAGCCGATGTTCATGTTCTTTTTGACTGACTTGTGCATGATGAAAATCTCCTGAAGGCTCAGAACACGAAGGATTCGGCGTGGACGTTGTGGTCGGGCACGCCCGCCTTTTTCAGATCAGCAATGACGGAGTCCATCCAGATGGGCGGGCCACAAAGGAACACGTCAACGTTGTCCACTTCACCGGCAACCCATTCGCGGAGGATAGATACGCCATCAACGGGCGTGCCATCTTCGTTGGCGGGAAGCCAGGACGAACCACCGGAGTAGTTGTCGGGGAAGGCGGGAATGTTGGGCAGGCCGATGGACTTGATCCACACCAGGCCACGGTCGTTGACCAGGCGCTCGATGTCTTCAACCATCATGGTGTCCTCGTGGGCGTTTTCACGCGAGATGAGGGTGGCCTCGCCGGGAGCCCAGTCCTGGTCGGTGAGCAGGGAGACCATGGGGCCTGCGCCAGCACCACCAGCGAACATGAGCATCCGGTGGCCGGTGCGCAGGTCGCCAGAAATACGGCCGTAGGGGCCTTCGACGAACACGCGCTGGCCGGGCTTGAGTTTGGCCATGCGCTGGGTGCCGTCACCGACAACGCGCACGCAGATGCGCAGGCGGTCGGAGGTGGGGGGCATGGACACGGAGAACCAGTTGGATCGGATGGCGCCCTTGGATCCCAGGAATCGCCAGTTGAAGAACTGGCCGGCCTTGGTGCCCAGACGGTCTAGGTGCTTACCGGTGACGATGACGTCGATGCCGCGAGCGCCGTCAGGCTTGACTTCGACAACCCGCATGCCGTACTTGAAGTAGTTGGCGACAGGCACGATGAAACGCCAGACAGCGGCGGCACCGAAGACGATCACCCACATGATCATCCAGAAGATAGCGAGTCGGGTGACGGGGTAGCCCAGGAAGTAGCCGACGGGAACTTCGGTGCGGAAGGAGGCGCCCAGGAAGATCTGGTGGGGGACGGTGATGAGGGCGCCCACCCAGGACACCATGTGCCACCAGTACCAGACGTCGTAGCTGATTTTGGATTTGATTTTTTTCAGCGACAGGAAGATGACGGCGATGAAGATGGCCAGGACGCCAACGATGGCGAAGATGAGGGTGGCCAGCAGGGTTCCGGTGCCGGTCCAGCCAGCCCAGGGGTTGAAGTCTGCGGCGATGTTGTAGCCGCCAACCAGCAGGGCGGCGTGGGCGAGGATCATCCAGAAGGACCAGTAGCCGACCTTCTTGTGAACCCGGACGATGATGTCGCGGCCAAACCCGTACTCGAAGAGAGGGAAGCGGGACATGAATAGAACCTGGAACATCATCAGCACGGCGGCGACAACGCCTGCCAGGCCGCCAACGTTCTGCAGGAAGCGGGGGAAACTGGTGAACAGGGTTTGGACACCGCGGCCGTACACCCAGATGGCGGCGGCTGCGATGCAGAAGATCCAGACGACAGCCAGGGAGGCTGCGTACATGGCTTTGGCTTTGTTGATGCCGTGAACGCGGGGGCGGGGGAAGTCGGTGTCGTACCGGGTGTACTCGGGGGAGGCGTGTTCAGTCACGCTCGTCTCCTTGAATCGTGGTGGTGGGCATAGGCTGCCTGAAATATTCGCATTGTTAGCGCTGCGCACCGTTCAAACGGCGCGGTCGGCACGTCTGGCTGACCTTCAACGAACGGCCAAATTGTGGGGTTCCCCACTGTTTTCTGGGCCACCGGCGGCTGGGGTGCGCCTGCGGGCGTACTCTCGGAGCGTGGGCACTACTCGGCGCAGGCTCGTCGCCAACGACACCGTCATGGGCACTACCGTGTCCATTCACGTCATCGTGGACAGCGGTTTTTCCCTGTCCGATGGCGCTTCCGCCACTTCTGCCAACCGGGTTGCGGTATTCGGGAGTGGGGATGCCATGCACGACGATGGCCCACGCGACGCCGCCCTCCACCCGGTCTCTGCCGCAGCTGTGGCAGGTTTTTGCGCCTCCATGCACGACGATGACCGTCTCTTTTCTCCTTTCCGTGACGATTCTCAGGTCACTCTTCTGCGCCGGGGCGCTATGACGATTGATGACGCCAACCCGCGCATCCGTGAGGTTGAGGCCGCCTGCCGGTGGGCTTTGACTGCCAGCGGCAGGCGGTTTGATGCCTGGTGGGAGGGGTGGTTCAACCCCACCGGCTACGTTAAGGGGTGGGCTACCGAGCGTGCCTTCACTGCCCACCTGCTGCCCCTGCTCACCACGGAAGCATCCGTTATCGCTGTGGGTGTGGGGGTTGGCGGCGACCTGCGCGTGGCGACGCGACCTGATGCTGCTGGTGGGGCGGATGGCTGGGCGTGGGCTGTCGGCATCGTCGACCCTGCCGATTCCACCCGCACTATCGCCCGCATCACTTTGACTGACGGGGCGGTCGCGTCGTCGGGCACGGCGGCCCGTGGCAGCCACATCATCGACCCGGCAACGGGAGCCCCCGCTGCTGTCGCTGGAAAGGCAGGCGATGTCGCCTCCGCTACCGTTGTCGCCGACACTCTCGACCAGGCCGACCTGTGGGCTACTACCGCCGTCATCGCCGGGTTCGACGACCTGGCCTGGATTGCTAACGCCCACACCCGGCAGGGCCTTCTTGTCGCTGGTGATGGCCGTACCCGCCGCTGGACAGGCGCCGCCGAAGTCACCCTCACCGGCAGCGACAACCCGTCATTTGCTGGCGGCCTTCCCCGTTGAGCGGCGCGGGGGTTCCTTGGGCGGGCCTGGCGGTGGCGGGCGGGGCATGATGGGGGCATGGGTTCTGACAACGTGAACAAACTGGAAAAAAAGTGGACGGTAGCGCCTGCGCAAGCCCTGCGATGGAAGTCCGGCCTGGACGTGCGATCCATGGACTGCGGCGCCACCCCCGGCTGGACAGGTGGCCGCGATGAGGCAACCGCCCTGGTTGCTGCCCGGGCAGAAGAACTATCCGACCTGCAAGAGCGCCTTTTTGCTGAAGGCCGCAAGGGCGGGTCTCGA
>JAITCK010000099.1 GCA_031283115.1 Cellulomonadaceae bacterium
CGAACGATGGGGGCCAGGGCAGCATCAAGTTCACGGACCCGCAACACTTTGATGCCCACAAAGTAGACGGCCAGCATGGCAGCGCCACCCACAGCGGCGGTGAGTACGGCTCGACTCCATGACGCCGTTCCACCGAAGGCCCCCATCTCTAAGCCGATCACTAGGCCCACAACCGCAGCAACCAGTGCAGCGATACCGCATCGGACATAAAGCCAGGCCACCCGCCGCCCGTCAATGCTGCCGTTCAACTTTTTACGCATCCCACCCACCCGCAAGAGCACGGACACCCAGGCGGCTAGGGCGTAGGCGGCGGCAGCAGCGATAGTCCAGGTGTCAAAGGACAGCGCCCGGGTCGCCAGCCAAATGATGCCCACGGTGGCGGCGGTAGCAAAAATCTGGATAACAAAAATTCCGCGCCCATCCCCAAAAGCAAAATACATGCGTTTGACCATGACGGTAGCCCCTAAAGCGACCAGCCCCAGCGACAGTGCCCGCAGCACGGGGGCCGCATTGACAATGCCGGTTGCTGAAACCGACGGCAGCAGGGACTTCATAATCGGTTCTGCCAGCACAAAAATGATGGCCGATGCGATGACAGAAAAGACCCCAGCCGACCGCAAGCCCAACGACATAGCGTCACGAACCCCGTCAACATCGCCGCTGGCTGCGGCCATAGACATGCGCGGGAAGAGGGCCGTAATGATCGACACCACCACCAGAGAGTGGGGGAGAATGTAGATGGTCAGGGCGTTTGTGAAGGCGGCAGGCCCGGCCACGGCGACCCCTTCAGCAGCGCCAAGTTGCCCGGCAGCCAGAGTGTTGTTGCGCAGGTAGACGAGGCCCACCTGCTCTAAGGCGACAGCGGCGATAGTCCATCCGATCACCTTGCTGGCTGACCGTAGACCGATGCCGTGCAAGCCAAAGCGGATATTCCATCGGAAACCACCCCTGCGCAGGGCAATGAGCAAGATGGCGGCCTGGGCGATAATACCCAGGGTTGCCGTGCCACCCATGAGGGCTGTCTGCGTCCACGTCCAGGCAGTCAGGTCGTTGATGGGGGCGCCAGCCACGCCATAGGTGAGAACAAAAGCACCAAAACCGGCGATGGAGACAATGTTGTTGGCTACCGGCGCCCAGCCCACCGCCATGAACTGTCCGCGAGCGCTCAGCACCTCACTGATCAGGGAAAATAGTCCGTAAAAGAAGACTTGCGGGACACACCAGAAACCAAAAGCGATAGCCAACGACAAGGCTAACGGGGATACATCTCCGGCCAAGGTGAACAGGCGGATGAGTAGGGGAGTGGCGGCCACCAGCACCACTGTGAAGCCCAGCAGGGTAGCAGCGGCCACGGTGAGCAGTTTGTCGAGGCGTTCCTGCGTGTTGTGTGCCCGGATGGCCTGCATAATCTGCGGCATGAGCACCGCCTGCAAGACACCCGCCGCCAGCAGGGTAAACAACATGTTGGGCAGGGTGTTGGCGATGTCGAAGGCGTCAGCCACGCTCCCTTCAATGCCGATGGCTGCCACCAGCAGCATGGTGCGAACCAGGCCGGTAGCCCGTGACGCGAAGGTGCCGATGGTCAAGGTCAACGAGTTGCGGCCCAGGCTTTTGGCGTCGGGCACGGCAACAGGTTTTGACACGTGGTGGCTGCGGGCATGTCGGGGACTCACGATAGAGCCTCACGGTGGTGGGGGTTGAGGGCAGGGCGGGTGAGCACAACGAGGCTTCGGGCGCTGACCAGCACGGTTCCGCCTGCCCGGTAGGTGCGGCCTTCGGTGAGGATGCCGGCGGTGTCAAGCACGGTGGACCATTGGCGACCGTAGGCGGAGGGGGGCAGCACAAAGCGCAGGTCTTCACCGGAGGCGTTGAAGAGCAGGCAGAAGGAGTCGTCAACGATACGTTCCCCGCGATGGTCTACCTCACCGATGGCGTCGCCGTTGAGGAAGACAAGCATGGCTTGGGCGTAAAAGTTGTCCCAGTCTTGCTGGTCCATCTTCATTCCGGCGGTGTCGAACCAGTCCGCTTCGGGTAGTTCGGAGGTTCCGGTCGCGGCCTGAGAGGTTTTCCCGCCAAAGAAGGTACCCCGGTGGAGTACCCGGTGTTCTCGTCGCAGAGCGACTAGGCGGCGGGTGAAGTTGAGCAGGGCGTGCTGGGGTTCAGTGAGATCCCAGTTGATCCAGGTGATGTCGTTGTCTTGGCAGTAGGCATTATTGTTGCCCTGCTGGGTGCGGCCCAACTCGTCGCCGTGGGCGATCATGGGCACCCCTTGGGATAGCAGCAGGGTGGCCAGGAAGTTGAAGCGCTGTTGGGTGCGGATTCCCCGCACGACAGGGTCGGTGGTGGGCCCTTCAATGCCGCAATTCCATGACCGGTTGTGAGATTCGCCGTCGCGGCCTTGTTCACCGTTGGCGTCGTTGTGTTTGTTGTCGTAACTGACCAGGTCGGTCAGGGTGAAGCCGTCATGGGCGACAATAAAGTTGATGGAGGCTGCCGGTTTGCGCCCGGTGTGGGCGTAGAGGTCGCTGGATCCGGTCAGGCGGGATGCGAACTCGGGCAAGATGGCCGGTTTGCCCCGCCAAAAGTCGCGCACCGTGTCCCGGTATTTGCCGTTCCATTCAGTCCACAGGGGCGGGAAGCCGCCCACCTGGTAGCCGCCGTCTCCCAAATCCCAGGGTTCGGCAATGAGTTTGACCTGGCTGACAATGGGGTCTTGGTGGACGATGTCGAAGAAGGCAGACAGGCGGTCAACCTCATGGAACTGGCGGGCCAGGGTGGCGGCTAGGTCGAACCGAAAGCCATCCACATGCATGTCAGTCACCCAATAGCGCAGGGAATCCATGATGAGTTGTAGTACGGCAGGGGAGCGCATGAGCAGGGAGTTTCCTGTGCCCGTGGTGTCAAAATAGTGGGCTTCGTCGTCGTCAACGAGGCGGTAGTAGGCAACATTGTCGATGCCTTTGAAGCTGAGGGTGGGGCCCAAATGGTTGCCTTCGGCCGTGTGGTTGTAGACCACGTCGAGGATGACTTCAATTCCTGCCTCATGCATGGCTTTGACCATCGTTTTGAACTCCATGACCTGTTCGCCTCGGGTGCCGTAGGCGGCGTAACCGTTGTGGGGGGCGAAATAGCCGATGGTGTTGTAACCCCAGTAGTTGCTTTTGCCTTGGGCTTGCAGGGAGGAGTCTTGTACAAACTGGTGGCAGGGCATGAGTTCGATGGCGGTGACCCCCAATGACACTAGGTGGTCGATGATGGCTGGGTGGGCTAGGCCCGCGTAGGTGCCGCGCAGTTCTTCGGGAATGTCCGGGTGGAGCATCGTCAAGCCTTTGACGTGCGCCTCATAGAGGACAGTCTCGTGGTAGTCGGTTTTGGGCGGTCGGTCGTGACCCCAATCAAAGAAGGGGTTGACGACAACGGCTGTCATCGTGTGCGGGGCAGAATCTGTACCGGTGGGCGCGGTGCTTTTGGCAGCATCGTCGGGGGATTTCAGGGGGTAACTGAACAGGGACTTGTGGCCGTCAATCTGCCCGTCTACTGCCCGGGCGTAAGGGTCGAGCAGGAGTTTGCTGGGGTCACAGCGGTGGCCTTTGGCGGGATTCCAGGGGCCGTAAA
>JAITCK010000250.1 GCA_031283115.1 Cellulomonadaceae bacterium
GATGCGACTGAGGAAGAGGGGGTCAAAATCTTCCGCCTTGTCGGCGTCCACGTACACCCATTCGACGTCCGACGGCAGTTGGGCGGCTGCGGACCAGTCGTCGCGGCCAATCTGGAGAACCTTCATCAGGCCGCCACCCCCTTGAGAAGTTCCCAACGGTCAAGGATTTCGCTGGGCCGGAACAAATCTTGCAGCACCCTGCACTGGACTAGTGACTGGTTCCAATGCTCTAAGCCGCCCAGGTAATAGTTGAGGGCAGTGCCCAGGTCTGACAGGTCTGACACCACATACCCGTTGATGGGGCGGGTGATGAACTCTTGCTCATACCGGTTGATTTGCGGCACGCCCGCGTTGACGGCTTCCGTGGCCAGCCGGTAGTTGACGGGCTGGCCCAAATCCACAAACACGCGAGTTTTCGCCATGGTTGCCAGCAGGTCGGCATCTTTGTCCAGGTAGGTGATCTGGATTTTTTCTTCCGGCGTCTCCGTGGCCCCCAGGTCGGCCCCAAGTTGGGTGAGGAGTTCATCGCCCAGGAAGGACAGGTCAAAGTTTTGGTAGGCACCGATGACGGTTTTCAGTTGCGCAATGTAGTCGACGTCGTTAGACCGCATCGTGCAAACCAGCAGGCGGGATTTCTCGTCGTCCACTAACTGGCCAGCCATGGTGGCGATAGCCATGTCGAGTTCTTCCATCGACATGGTGTCCACAAACAGGGAAATAAAGTCTGTGGCCTCATTAGCGCTGGCACCAAAAGTGGGGCGGCGTTCCAGCGGGTAGATGGTGAGCGTGGGTTTCAGCGCCCACTCATCAAAAGCGGCCAGAGGGTCGTCGTCTGCGGCGTCGGTTCCGCGCGTGTCCGTGAACACGGCACCAGCCCGGGCGATGAGATCGGCAGACGTGTCATCGTCGTCAATGGCGGTAGACCGGGACAACACCAGGGTCTGGTCGGTGAGGGCGCCAGCGACGATGTTGTTGTGGTGGGGTGACAGGCCCAACACCAGCGTGTCACCTGCCCCCTTGTTGCCGTGGCTGGCCAGATGTTTGCTGAGGAATTCGCCGCACAATTCGCCCCAGGAATCGTAGAAAGGCTGCTCGAAACGGTCGTCGTCATTTTGGACGACGATGATTTGCCCGCTAGGAACGTCCTCGCTGACGATGACGTCACCGGCCTTGTTCATGTAGTACTGGCTGGCAGGCTGGCCGTTCTCATCAAACATGAGCACGCTGGACGGGAAGCCGCGGTCATCAAAAACGCGCTCCACCATCGGCATCCCCGACCCGTAAAAGCGAATAGATTGCAGGGTGCCTTCGCGGGACAAGTAGACGCGGGCGTAAGGGTGGTCTTCCCGCATCACGGTGACCAGGAAGGGGTTGTAGTGGAAACTCACGTCGTCCGGCCATTCCAGGTCAAGGAAGTTGAGCGGCCGAGTGTAGTCATCTTCGAGACCTTGGAGGGCGTCAAAGAAAGACCAATAGTTTGCATCAAAAATGCCTAGCCTGTGGAGGCGACGGCGTAAGCCAGGAGCATAGTTGAGCACAAGAAGTTGAGCATCCTCGTCACTGTGCATGAAGGCTTTGATTTGGCTGACAATGCCGCCCACTTTGAGGTCGGCCTGACCGGCAAACCAGGTGCTGTCCGTCGAATACCAGGGCCGGGAAGAAATGTATCCGGCAGGAACAAAGAACATCATGCTGCCGCCACCGCCTTCTGCTGGCTGCTGGCCGATTGAGTTGCCGCTGAGTGAACTGCCGTTGACCGGGCTGCTGCGGCCGCTGCTTTTCTGGCCTTATCTGGAAGCACGTCAAAAGAATATTTGGTGCCGATGCGGGTGTCGGCTATCTCCTCATAAAGGAGCCACAGCAAGGCAAGCACCATGATGAAAGTGCCGGGAAGCATGAGGAAATACTGCAAGTTCTGGTGGTCCCGCAAAAAGAAGAGAGGGCCGCCAGCAAGAATCACCAACAGAATGCCCGACGCGATAGACAAGCCAGTGACGCGGCCACTGATAAAGCGGCGGGTCGCTGCACCAGGGTTGACCCCATCAAAATATTCTCCCCCATCAAGCATCCGCTTGGCCGTATCCTTAGGGTTCACGGTAAAAAGACCAAAGAAGATAGTCAAGGCGAAAAGGAGAATCAGATAGGCGATAAAACCGTAATGGGTGGTGAGCCCCCAGCCGTTGAGGAAGCGGTCAGTGCCCGCCTGAGTGCCGGGAGCCAAGGCCGCAATCGCGTGCGCAACATAGGTGGGCAAGGCCAGCAGAGTCAGGGCGTACATGATAGGGGAGGCGCCCGCCGGGTTGAGTTTCAGCGGCATGTAAGAGACGCCCGTAAAGCCGTTGTCGATAGAAATCTTGTTGACGTGAACCCTCAGTTCCGAGTTGCCCAACAGGAACCCAATCAGTACGGCGATGACGATGGCTGCCGCCACAATCCAGAAAACGCGGGGTGCTTCCGCGTGGGCCGCCCGAGGTGAAAGGGCCTCAAAGTTACGGACAGCCGTAATACAAATCTGGTAGAGGATAAACATGGTGACCCCGCCCAAACCCTTATCCTGGTTTTGATTAGCCAGCCAGGCCACCAGGCAGGCGCCCGCAACCAAAACGATAACGATGACGATTTTCGCATTCGTTTCCGGGGCGAACGGGCCAGGGATACCGCTGATGTCGTAGGTGCCCATGAGGGCGATAGCCTGAATAACAGCGAGAATAACCATGACGGCGTTGCGGGCGCGATCCTGCGATTCTTGCGGGATTTTCCGGTCGCGGGCAATCTTCCCGATAAACAGGAACCGCCACAAAATAGCAGCCGTCATCCAAGGGCCAAGGCCCAAGGAGAAGAAGGACGGGGTGAAAAAGTTTCCACCCGACGCAATGTTGGCGGCGTTGAGCAGGTCAGACGACGCTTCCGCCGTGCTGGCAGCCGTGTGATGGAGCAGAGGCAGAGGAATGTTGCGCCCCACCATAAAGCAGACGAAAAACAGTGCCATCCACAGGACCTTCGTTTTCAGCGGCGCAAACTTGGCGTCACGAACCTTCTGTGCCACACCCCGTCCTTTCGGTGGTTGAGCAGACTCTGATTGGTGTTAGTGCCGCAATAGTCGCGCTGGTTTAGTGCCGCCTGTTGTTGCGCCCGAAACTGCTGAAGGCTTGCAGGAGCGACCCGATCCTAGAGGTGCGCGGCGCACCCGGAAGGACAGACTCGCTGCGCAACTGCGCTTCCGCAGCCGACATGGACTCCAACATGGAGTCACTAATCGACGACTCCGAATCACTAGACGACAGCGTTGTACTCACCGACTCGTAGATGGGCGTGCTATTCGACGTCGTCTCTGACTCCGTCCCAGAAATGCTGCCCGACGTCGACCCGGAGATGGAGTCTGCGGCTGAACCGGAGGCGCTAGTCGACACCGAACCCGCTGGCGTCGTCACGCCGCCAGCACCCGCGCCACCATCAGCGGCGCCAGTGTTCCCATCCCCAACCAGGCTGGCCCCTGGCCCGCCGGGAGTCATCCCCGAAGCCGACGCCGACACCGAAGTGGATTCGGAGTCGGAGGTGCTGGTGCTGGTCGACTCTGATTCGGACGTGCTGGTGGACTCAGATTCCGATGT
>JAITCK010000120.1 GCA_031283115.1 Cellulomonadaceae bacterium
CGTCGTACATGACGCCGGACGGTTTGATGACAAAAAGGTCGGCTTCTCCGTCGATGCCACGGACTCGTTCGGACACGTTTCCGGCCGTCCACACCACGAGTTCCCAGCGGATGAGTTCGGCGTGCAGGTCAGCGACGCGCTGTTTGGCGGCGTCGACGGCGGCCCGCATCGCTGCGGGGACGCCAGTGGCAGGGGTAGGCGTTGCGGCTTGGGGGCTGTTGTCTTCGTTGAGAAGGGCATCGAGCGAGGTAGCGGGCATCATTGTTCTACGTGTCCTTACGATGGTTGGGGCGTGATAGTGGGGTTGCCGTCGCAGCAGGGTTGTCGGGACGGCGGGGTGTCTGATGGGGCGGATGGGGTGCTGGTGGCGCGGCAGGCGGGGCCGTGCGTGTTAGTGGATGGCGGCGACGGCGGCCTGCTGGATGGCCAGCCCAGCCGTGTAGGTGTCGAGGTAGCTGTTGACGCCTTCAACGTCGCTGCGGTCGGGCCAGATGCTGACGGTTTGTGCGTCAGCGAACACGCTGGCGTCCAGCCAGGCAGCCAAGGGCCTGCCTTCACCTGCGGCGACGGCGGCAGAGTAGGCGGCCAGAACGGCGATGCCCCAGGCTCCCCCCTCCCCTGCTGTGGCTGCGACGGCTACGGGCGCGCCCACAAAGGCGGCTAGGAGGCGCTGGGCGACTCCGGCAGTGCGGAAGAGTCCGCCGTGGGCCAGCATCGAGTCCACTTCGACGCCTTCGGCGGCCAGGGTACGCATCCCGATAGCCAGGGTGGCGAAGATGGAATACACCTGGGTGCGCGCGAAGTTGGCCAGGTTGAGCGTGGAGCCGGGCGTGCGGATGATGGCGGGGCGGCCTTCGTCGAGGCCGGTGATGGTTTCTCCGGCCAGGTAGTTGTAGGCGAGCAGGCCGCCGCCGTCGGGGGCGCCGTCGAGGGCGGCACCCAGGAGGGCGGCAAAGACGGCGTTCATGTCCACATCGGCACCAACGGCCTTGGCGAACTCGCCAAAGAGGGAGGCCCAGGCCCCCAACTCGGAGGAGCCGTTGTTGCAGTGCACCATGGCCACCGGGTCGCCGGACGGGGTGGTGACTACGTCGATTTCTTCGTGAACCTGCGTCAGTGATCGTTCAAGAACGATCATGCCGAAGATGGAGGTGCCTGCGGACACGTTGCCGGTGCGCGGGGCGACGGCGTTGGTGGCCACCATGCCGGTGCCTGCGTCGCCTTCGGGCGGGCAAACCAGGATGCCGGGGGCGATGGTTCCGCTGGGGTCGAGCAGGCGGGCGCCGTTTTCTGTGAGGCGGCCTGCATCGGCTCCGGCGGGCAGCACGGCGGGCAGCAGGGAGGCCAGTGGTGCAGTGAAGCCGCGTTCTGCTGTCAGTTTGTCGAACCGGACCAGCATGGCGGCGTTGTAGTTGCCGGTGGCGGGGTCGATGGGGAACATGCCGGAGGCGTCCCCCACGCCGAGCACCCGCTGGCCGGTGAGTTGCCAGTGGACGTATCCGGCCAGGGTGGTGAGGAAGGTGATGTCGCTGACGTGGGTTTCAGCGTCGAGTACAGCCTGGTAGAGGTGGGAGGCGGACCAGCGCAGGGGCATGTTGAAGTCCAGGGCGCGGGTGAGTTCTGCGGCGGCGGGGCCGGTGTTGGTGTTGCGCCAGGTGCGGAAGGGGACTAGCAGGCTGTCTGCGGCGTCGAAGGCCAGGTAGCCGTGCATCATCGCGGAGATGCCGATCCCTGCGAGGGTGGTGGGGAGGGCGTCTAGGGCTGCTTGCGTGTTGTCGAGCAACTGTGCGACGGCGGCTTGGATTCCGGTCCATACGGCGTCTAGCGGGTAGGTCCACAGGCGGTCAACGAACTCGTTTTCCCAGGTGTGGGACCCGGAGGCGATCACTGTGTGGTCGGGGCCAACTAGGCAGGCTTTGATGTTTGTGGATCCCAGTTCGATGCCCAGGGTCGCCTGGGAGAGGAGTTGCTGGGCTGTCGCCTGTGTTGATGCAGGTTGCGCTTGTACCGGCTGCTGGGCTGTTTGTTGGCTGGGTTGCTGGTGTCCCGCGACAGCCGTGTCGCGTAGCGGGGTCACGTCCGAGTGGTCCTTGTTCACGGATAAATGTTAGCGCTCACATTGAGAGGCAGCGCGCCTGTTGGCGCCCCATGCTGCGATTTTTGTCCGATGACGACCGTCGGTGAGCGGCCTGACATCTCTCGACCTCGCCGCCCCCTGCACCCCAGCCACCGCCCATCGGGGGCACCCTGACCTGCACCCCCAGCCAGCACTCATCTGGCCCACCCTGACCTGCATCCCCGACGACTCGCCCACCCCAACACCCCACTCCAATACTCCCCCTACACCGCCCATCGGCCACCCAACAAGCCGCAACCCTGATGCACCCCACGCCCGTCAACCGTCCACCACCAAATGGCACTCCCCAGCCCAAGGCCAGTTCAGACAGGCCACACGCACGTCAACCGTTCACCGCCAGATGGCGCTCCCCCTAGACCCGCCGCACCGCACTGTCACGGACAATAAGTTCCGGCTCCAGCACGGACGCCAGGGGGGGCAACCCGCCGCCACGGCGGCCCAACTGTTCAATGAGAACCCGCAAGGCCTCCCGCCCCACCTTGGCAAAGGGTTGGTGGACGGTGGTCAGGCGCGGAACAAGATATTCGGCAGCCTCAATGTCGTCAAAACCCACCACGGAAACGTCATCAGGAACCCGCAAACCCGCCTCCCACACGGCCCGGAAAAGGCCAATGGCCAAGGCGTCGCTGGCCACAAACAAGGCCGTCGGCCCTCCCCCGCTGCGCACAGACGCCGCCACCTGCTCACCCAGCAGGTAGCCGCACGAGGGCGTCCAGCCTGCGGCAGTCAAGATGACCGGCGCCAAACCTGCCCGCTCCATGCAGGCGACATAGGAGGCGCGGCGGCTGCTCGAATCAAACCAGCCCTCCGGGCCAGCAATATGCCAAATCCGCGTGTGCCCTAAGTCAATAAGGTGGTCAGTGGCTTGCGCCGCCCCAGACCCCTGGTTGATGCACACATACCGGGCCGCCGAATCGTCGGGAATCTCCGGGCGGGCTGCCACCACAACAACCGGGCAGGCTGTGGTGTACTCGTCAACGGCCCGCGCAATCTCCTCATGCGGGGCAACAACAACAATCCCTTCAACCCCCTGGTCAACCAGGTGGTCAATCCCCTGGCGGGTAACCTCAACGTCATACCTGGCCAGTGATGCCATCGACACGAAATACCCGTTCTCTCGGGCCGCCGCC